>JAGQTK010000419.1 GCA_020439065.1 Microthrixaceae bacterium | reverse complement strand
GAGGAGGAGTGGCGCACCATCCTCCATCGACTGTTCGCCGACGACGACCTCGCGGTGCCCGTCGACGACCTCGTGTACTTCGTGCGCCTGGTCGCCTTCGCCGGCTCGATCCCGATGTTCAGCACCCCCCACCCCTTCACCACCGAGCAGCTCGCGGACCTGATCCTCCGCGGAGTGCTCCCGTCATCCGGAAGGACCGCCTGATGCTCGGACGCCTGCTCGTCCGCTTCCTCCGGCCGTACTGGCCGTTCATCCTGCTCGTCGTGCTGTTCCAGGCCGGGCAGTCGATCGCATCGCTCTGGCTGCCGAGCCTGAACGCCGACATCATCGACCAGGGCGTCGCCCAGGGCGACACGGGCTACGTGCTGCAGGTCGGCGGCGTGATGCTGCTGGTGACCCTCGCCCAGATCGTCTGCGCGATCATCGCCGTCTACTTCGGGGCGCGCACCGCCATGGCGTTCGGGCGCGACGTGCGCGGCGCGATCTTCGACCGCGTCGGCGCGTTCTCGGAGCGCGAGGTGCAGCAGTTCGGGGCGCCGAGCCTCATCACCCGCACCA
>JAGQTK010000418.1 GCA_020439065.1 Microthrixaceae bacterium | reverse complement strand
GAAGGCCGCCGCGGTGCGGATGGTCCGCACGCTGAGGGCCGAGTTGGGGACCGAGCAGGGCACGGTCGCGCGGGTGGCCCGCCAGCTGGGCTACGGGGTGGAATCGGTGCGGTCCTGGGTCCGTCAGGCCGACATCGACGAGGGCCTGGCCCCGGGGGTTTCGACAGTCGAGTCCCGCAAGGTCCGCGAGCTTGAGCAGGAGATCCGAGAACTCAAGCGCGCCAACGAGATTCTGAAAAGAGCGGCCAGTTTCTTCGGGGCGGAGCTCGACCGCCAACACAAGAAATAGTGGCGTTCATCGACGCCAACCGCGCCGAATTCGGGGTCGAGCCCATCTGCACCGTCCTGCGCACCGCAGGGGTGCAGGTGGCCCCGAGCACCTACTACGACACCAAGAACCGGCCGCTGTCGGCACGCGCCCAGCGTGATGCGGAGTTGGGCCCCGCGCTCGTGACGCTCTGGGAGGACAACTACAAGGTCTATGGGGCCCGCAAGCTGTGGAAAGCAGCACGTCGAGCGGGTCACGACGTGGGCCGCGATCAGGTGGCACGGCTGATG
>JAGQTK010000417.1 GCA_020439065.1 Microthrixaceae bacterium | reverse complement strand
CAATAGGTTGTTCCGGAAAGGATGAGTGTTGTGTCGTTGAAGAGATCGAAGTTTAGTCCTGAGTTCAAGAAGCAGATGGTTGAGTTGTATCTTGAGCAGCGGGCGAGTAAGACTCTTGCGCAGGTCGCGCGAGAGAATGGTGTCGGTGTCGAGACGTTGCGGAATTGGGTGAAGAAGTATCGGGATGAGAATCCTGATGCGGAGCCGCCGTTGACGGTTTCGGAGCGGGCGCGGCTGGCGGAGTTGGAGCGGGAGAATCGTGAGCTGAAGCTGGAGCGGGAGTTCCTGGGAAAAGCGGCGGCCTTCTTCGCCAAGGAGTATCGGTGAGCGAGAGGTACTCGTTCATCGACGCGCAGAGGGACACACGCAATACCGATGGCAGCCTGCGGTACACGGTCAAGCTCATGTGCGCCTGGCTGGCGGTCTCGACCTCGGGGTTCTATGAGTGGGCCACCCGGCCGACCTCCCCGAGCGCGCGGTGGCGGGCCGAGCTGGGGGATGTGATCGAGGCGATCTTCGCCGAGTTCGATGGCACGTACGGGTATCGGCGCATCCATGC
>JAGQTK010000416.1 GCA_020439065.1 Microthrixaceae bacterium | reverse complement strand
GCTGGTCGCCAACATGCGGGTGACCCAGCGGGCCCGGCTCATCGACGCCGGCATCACCACGCTCACCGAGTTGGCCCACCACGACGGACCGGTGCCCGGCCTACCTGCCCGCACCGCCACCGCGCTGACCCGGCAGGCCGCACTGCAGATCACGCCGCGGGCGGACGGCAGGCCGCCCTACGAGGTGGTCGACGCCCAGCCGCTGATGCTGCTGCCCGACCCGGACAAGGGCGACCTGTTCTTCGACTTCGAGGGCGACCCGCTGTGGACCGCCGACGGCCGGGAGTGGGGCCTGGAGTACCTGTTCGGCGTTCTCGGCGCCAAGGACGACTTCACACCGCTGTGGGCGCACGACCGCGCGGCCGAACGCACGGCGCTGGTGGACTTCCTGGCGATGGTGCGCAAGCGGCGCAAGCGTCACCCAAGGATGCACATCTACCACTACGCCGCCTACGAGAAGACCGCGCTGCTGCGGCTGGCCGGCCGCTACGGGGTGGGCGAGGACGAGGTCGACGACCTGCTGCGCGACGGCGTGCTGGTGGACCTCTTCCCGTTGGTG
>JAGQTK010000415.1 GCA_020439065.1 Microthrixaceae bacterium | reverse complement strand
ACCGTGCCCGGAACCGTCCGCTGGGCAACTTCGAAATCTCGCCGAAGGTCCGCTTCGCCGACCGGCGCCGGCTAGTCATGGCGTGCCGCTTCGCATGCTCCACTTACCGAGTGGAGGCACTCCGGTTTCGGACAGCCAGGGCAGGAAAACGATCCTCCGCGTTCCCCACGACCGGCGTGTCGTGGGGAATACGTGGGGAATGAACGCCCCCAAATGGCTTCTTGTGTCCACACCTGTCCACCAGCGGTGGAGGCGAAACGCCTAGTCAGGGGATATTCGGCCTGGTCAGAGCGACCTGCACATTTGTGTCCGAGAGAGGACTTGAACCTCCACGCCCGATAAAGGGCACTAGCACCTCAAGCTAGCGCGTCTACCTATTCCGCCACCCGGACAGGGTGCTGACCCGGCGCGCCGGGCAACCTGGCCAGCATATCGACCCGCTCGGGGCTGCTCAACTTGGCCGCAGCGTCACCGGGACGGGTCTGCGGGGCAGGTCGGTGGGTCGTCCACCATCCTGACGGGAGGATCGGCAGGGCATGGCGGCACCGCCTCCCCGGCGAG
>JAGQTK010000414.1 GCA_020439065.1 Microthrixaceae bacterium | reverse complement strand
GGGTGAGCCGGTCCTTGACGATTCCGCGTTTGCCGATTTTTCCAGCAAGGTGGACGTTGTCGAGTCCGATCCCGCTGAAGTCGGGTCTTTTTCCGCGTTCGCCGATCTGGCTGCGTCGCCGCCCAGGACGCGAAGAACGCCACCGTGATCGCCAGTGCGATCAGAAGCATCATCCCGGGTTTCCGCGTCCGCAGCTCGCTCAGAGCGCCGGCCAGGAACGGCCAGCCGCCCCAGAGGTACATCACGGTGCCGAGCGCGGGCGCGATCCATTCGGCCCAGCCGGGGACCGAGTAGCCGACCAACATCGCGAACATCGGCGAGAAGGCGATTACCGGAACCGCGATGATGAGGTTGATCCAGAACAGTCGGCGAAACTCCCCGACGTGGTCACCGTGCCCACCATGCCCCCCGTGCGCACCGTGGTGGTCCCGGTGCCCACTGTGGTCTCCGTGTCCACTGTCGTGGTCCAGGTGCCCGCTACGCCCGCTGGGGGTGCCATGCTCTCCGTGATGGTCGGCGTGGTCGTTGTGATCTCGACCGTGCTCGCCGTGTTCGTTGTGC
>JAGQTK010000413.1 GCA_020439065.1 Microthrixaceae bacterium | reverse complement strand
ATCCGGAAGCGCTGACATGGCCGACACCACCCATCCCACCGCCTCCCCGGCGCGTCCCGGCCGGATCCGGGAATTCTGGAGCTATTTTCGCGAAAACCGCGGCGCGGTGATCGGGCTCTATGTCTTCACCGTGCTGGTGGTGCTGGCGCTGACCGCGAACGTGATCGCCACGCACGACCCCACCTTGCAGGACCGCGGCGCGACCCTCGTGCGGCCGGCCTGGCAGGAGGGCGGCTCCTGGACCTATGTCCTCGGCACCGATCCGCTCGGGCGCGACATCCTCTCGCGGCTGCTCTACGGCGCCCAGCTCTCCTTCCTCGTCGGCGTCGGCGTGGTCATCCTCGCCTCCACCGGGGGCATCCTGATCGGCCTCGTCTCGGGCTTCGCGCCGAAATGGCTCGACACCATCATCGTCCGGATCATGGACATCATCCTGTCCTTCCCGGCACTGCTCCTCGCCCTCGTGCTGGTCGCCATCCTCGGCACCGGCTTCTTCGCGCTCGGCGCCGGGCTGTCGATCCTGCAGCTCGTGCAGCAGCGCCGCGAGCGCGGCGGGATGCGCG
>JAGQTK010000412.1 GCA_020439065.1 Microthrixaceae bacterium | reverse complement strand
CAGATCACCGGGACCTCGTCGCGCGTCGGGAAACGGTTCAGCGTGGCGCTGTAGCCGTCCTCGGCAACACTGATGTAGCTCGGCACCGCAGAGGTGCCACGTGCCTCGTTGAAGCAACGCAACTTCCGGCTCGCCTCGCGGATCGCCAAGACGTCATTCTCGCCCAGCTGCTGGGACGGGATGTTGACGCGCTTGCCGTTGATCTCGAGGTGGCCGTGGGAGACGTACTGACGGGCCGCGAAGATGGTCCGGGCAAAGCCGGCACGCAGCACGAGGGCGTCGAGACGCGTCTCGAGGAGACGGATGAGGTTGTCGCCCGCGACACCCTTGAGGCGGGTGGCCTCCTCGTAGTAGCGACGCAGCTGACGCTCCGCAACGTTGTACTGGTAGCGCAGCTTCTGCTTCTCGAGCAGCTGACGGCCGTAGTTGGACAGCCGGCGGCGGCGACGCTGGCCGTGCTGGCCAGGCGGATAGGGCTTCTTTTCGAGGTACTTCTTCGCCTTCGGCGTGACCGTCACACCGAGCTTGCGCGAAAGCTTGACCTTGGGTCCGTTGAACTTCAC
>JAGQTK010000411.1 GCA_020439065.1 Microthrixaceae bacterium | reverse complement strand
ACTTCGGCGGTGGCTTTCATATCCCGGATGCGGATGTCGGTCCCGTCGTGGCCATCGTAGGTCTGCGCTCCACAGGCATAGTCCTTCACATCTGCAGACGGATCGTGATCGGGATATTGCTGCACCCAGCAAGTCACACCCGGCGTACAGTTGATTGGCAGCCCGAGCGACAGATCCTGGGCGGCGGCTGGCGTTGCAGCAAGCAACAGAGGCAAAACGAAAAGGGCCTTCATGGCGGTCAGCAGACCATCCAATGAAGGCCCAGACATGGCAGGACGGAAGTGGATCAGGCGGCCTTCTTCATAAGTCCACGGTTAATCAGGCTTTCGGCGATCTGCACGGCGTTCAGCGCTGCGCCCTTGCGGAGATTGTCGGAAACAACCCACATGTTGAGCCCATTCTCAATGGTGGCGTCCTCACGGATGCGGGAAATGAAGGTGGCAAAATCGCCAACGCATTCGACCGGTGTCACGTAGCCGCCGCTCTCACGCTTGTCGACAACCATGCAGCCCGGCGCTTCCCGCAGGAGTTCACGGGCTTCTTCTGCACTGATCGGCTTTTCGAACTC
>JAGQTK010000410.1 GCA_020439065.1 Microthrixaceae bacterium | reverse complement strand
CATGCTGGCCAGCTTTCTGCATCTCACCGTGCTGCGCCACCACTCGCTTGACCGCGTGCTGGCCTTTCATCTTTCCAGCAAACTTTCCAGCCCGATTATGGATGCCCGCGCCCTGTTTGAAGTGTATCTGCAAGCGCTGCAAAGCGATGGCGATATCATCAAAGCGGTGGAAAAAGACATTCTCGCCTGCTACGAGCGCGACCCGGCCTGCGACGAATATTCGCTGCCCCTGCTTTATTTCAAAGGCTTTCATGCCGTGCAGGCGCACCGCATCAACCATTGGCTGTGGCAGCAAGGCCGCAAAACCCTGGCTTATTTTCTGCAAAACCGCTCATCGGAAGTGTTCGGCACCGACATTCACCCCGCCGCCCGCTTCGGCCACGGCCTGATGCTCGACCACGCCACCGGCTTTGTGGTGGGCGAAACCGCCACGCTAGGCAACGACATTTCCATTCTGCACGGCGTTACCCTCGGCGGCTCGGGCAAAGAGAGCGGCGACAGGCATCCGAAAGTGGGCGATGGCGTGATGATAGGCGCCAACGCCTCCGTGCTCGGCAACATCCGCATCG
>JAGQTK010000040.1 GCA_020439065.1 Microthrixaceae bacterium | reverse complement strand
CCTCTCGGCCCGCCTGCCGCGCGTCTAGCCGCAACACGCATGAACGCCAGCACCCCGCCCGGGTTTTCTCGGGCGGGGTGCTGGCGTTCATGCGACCCGATCGTCAGTTCGGCAGCGCCGGGTGCGTCTCTTCGAGTGGTGCGGTGCGGCGCGGGATCAGCAGGCTGAGCACCACGCCGACGAGGGCGACGATCGCCGCGAGGATGTAGGTGAATTGGAATCCGGCGAGGGAGGGCACCGGCAGCCCGTTGAAGTCGAACGCGCTCGCGGCCAGGACGACCGCGATGATCGCCGCAGAAATGCTGCTGCCGAGGGAACGGAACAGCGCGTTCAAGCCGTTCGATGCACCGGTTTCGCTCTGCGGCACCGACCGCATGATCACCATCGGCATGCCCGCAAAACCGAAGCCGATGCCGAAGCCCATGATGATGCTCGTCACGAAGATCTGCCAGATGTGGGCGTCCGAGAACGCGATGAAGCCATAGGCGATCACCTGGAACATGCCACCCATGATCAGGAGCGTGCGCGGCCCCATCACGCGGGCGACGCGGCCCGAGATGGGGGCGATCACCATCATCACGATGCCGGTGGGGAGCAGGATCAGGCTCGCGGTCACGAGCGAGAGCCCAAAGCCCGAGCCCGACTCGACCGACAGCTGGAGGCGCTGCGGGAATGCAACGTTGCTGGCGAACATGGCGAAGCCCATGCAGACGCCGGTGAGGTTCGTGAGCAGCACGGGTCGGCGCGCGGCAACCTTGAGGTTGAGCAGCGGTTCGTCGATCCGCGTTTCGTACCAGCCCCACACGATCAGCACGAGCAGGCCGCCGATGCCGGTGGCGAGGGTCGGCAGCGAGAGCCAGCCCCACTCGTTGCCCCGAGAAATACCGAGCAGGAGCCCGACGAGCCCGATCGCCAGGAGGAAGGTGCCGATGTAGTCGAACTTGCCCTCGGTGCGCAGCGTGCTGGGCGGGATGAAGCAGATGACGAGGATGAAACAGATCGTACCGAGCGCGGCCGCCATCCAAAACAGCAGGTGCCAGTCGCCGATCTCTGCGACATATGCGCTCAGTGGCATGCCGATCGCGCCACCGATGCCCATGGTCGCGCTGTTCAGTGCAATCGCCGTGTCGACGCGGTCTTTGTGCAGCGTGTCGCGGAGGATCGCGATACCCAGCGGGATCACGCCGGTCATCGCACCCTGCAAGGTGCGGCCGATGATCACCAGGATGAGCTCGCTCGATACGGCCGCGAGTACGGAGCCGAGCACCATCGCCGCGAGCAGGATGAGCACGATTCGACGTTTGCCGTACATATCGCCCAGGCGGCCGGAGATGGGCGCGATGATGGCCGCGGCGAGCAGCGTCGATGTGACCACCCACGCAGTGTCGGCACGCGAAGCGTTCAGAAGCCCGGGTAATTCAGCCTGGATCGGGATCACCAGCATGAACATGAACGACGAGGTAAGCCCCGCGATCGTCATCGCGATGATGATCGCGTTCTGGTTGGGCATGTGGGTCAAGCGGCTGCGGTCGCCGCGACCTGAGCCCCTCACGCCGTCGTGCCGTTGCAGGTCGCGGTGTTGTTCGTGCTGCGCAGGGGCATGGGGGTACTTTCTGTAGGTCGCGAGGCGCGAGCGTCAGTGCTCGGATTTCGCGGCGGCTTTGGCTGCTTTCTTCGCAGCCCGCACCAGGGCGAGGCTTTCGGGGCTGGTGATATCCGCCACCGAGCGGTGCGCGCCGGGTTCACCGTATGGGGCACTCGCTTCCCTCCAGCCTGGTGCATCCAGCCCGCATTGTTTGCCAAGCAGGGCCAGAAAGATTCTCGCCTTCTGCTCGCCGAAGCCCGGCAGGGCCTTGAGACGGCGCAGGATGCTCGCGCCCGTTGGTGGTGTGCCGTCAGGTTCGGCCCGGCTCCAGAGCGCGGCAGCGTCGCCGCCCCACTGGTCGATGAGGTGCTGGCAGAGCAGCTGCGTGCGCGCCCCCATCGACCCCGGGTAGCGGTGCACCGCGGGCGTCTCGCGCATGATCTCGACGAAGCGCTCGGGGTCAGTGCCGGCGATCCGCGCCGCGTCGAATCCGCCGAGGCGCTCGCGGAGCTTGAGCGGGCCCGAGAACGCGGTCTCCATGGGCACCTGCTGGTCGAGCAGCATCCCGATCAGCAGCGCCAGCGGATCGTTCGTGAGCAGCTCGTCGGCGGCGGGGTCGTCGGTGATGTGCAGGGCCATGCGTACAGTGTGCCAGCCAGTGACCGCCGCCCGAAGGGTTGTGGCCGAGCGCGCTGCAGGTACCCGGGCACGGGCTGGAGCCGTGCCCGCCGAGCGCACCACACCGCACCGCACCGGGAGGGGCGTCGCGGTACCGGCGTATGCTGGCACAAAATAGACGGTCGTCGGATGGCCGGCGGGCTGGAGCGGGGAACATCGTGGCGGGAAGGGCTCGGCAGCAGCACTCGGCGCTCGCCACCAAGACGGCCATGGCCGAGGCCGCTGCGCGCGAGTTCATGGCGCATGGCTACGCCGGCGCCTCGCTCTCGGGCATCGCCGAACGGTTGGGGGTGACCAAGGGCGCGCTCGTCTACCACTTCCGGGCGAAAGCCGACTTTGTCGCCTATCTGGTCGGCGTGGCTCGCGCGGCGACGGCACAGGCGGACGCATTCGCTCGCGCTGAGTACCCGGAGCGCGGATCGCAGCGGCTGCTGCTGTACATCCTGTTGATGGCGGATTGGATCGGCAAAGAAGCGCAGCTGTCGGCGGGTATCGCGCTGTGCACGGATGCCGCCTCGCCAACGATCGAAGCCGGAGACGTGGTGCAGGACTGGCAGCGGCTGAGTCTTGACGCGCTCTCGGAGTGCAAGGCTCGCGGCGAGCTGGGGCACATGAGTGCGCAGGATGCCGCGGAGTTCTTCCTGGTTGCGACTCTCGGTGTGCACGCGTTCGGGCGGTATCTGCCTCCTGCCGAGCGCGGCGCGGAACAGCTGCGGTTCGTGAAGCTCGCGCTCACCGCGGTCGGTGTCACTGATGTCGAGGGACAGGTGCGAGAAGTGGTGGAAACGCACGCGACGCGGCTGCCGGCCTTCCGCCCGAGCCTCTGAGACCGGGCCCCGGCCGGCCGCTCGTGGGCGCCGACTGTGTGGCATTCCTCAACGCCCTCGCGGTTCGCGAGGGCGTTCGTTGTGCGTTCGCGTCATGAAATCGCGATCGAGTACCAACTAAGCTATCGTTTAATAAACAAGCGTCTACACCGGAGTGGGGAACTCCAGTGGGCGCTTTTTTTGGGCCTCGATCCGGGCCCTGGGGAGAAAGAGGGTACAGCTATGCCTGTTCGCACACAGTCGTTCTCGTCTTCGCCAGCAGGGGGTGTGCGGCGCGTGCTCGCGGCAGCAGCCACGCTGGCTGTGATCGGGGCTGGCGCGCTCGTCTCGGCGGCGCCGGCCGCAGCGGCGCCTTCGTCAGCGTGCGCCGCGGTGAACCCGATGGAGGCGGCGACCCCGACGGGTTCCGAGACCGGTTACACGCTGTTCGTTCGCGACGACGCGATTCTCGCGAACAGCGAGCTCGAAGGCACGCTCGCCGTCGGCGGCACCGCCACGTTCGGCGATCCTCGCGGATTCCAGAGCGGGCAGTATCCGATCCTGCAGGGTGGCGTCGGCGGTAACGCGGATTACGCCGTTCCCACGATCGGGGGCGAGCCCAACCGCGTGCTCGTGCAGCGCTTCGCCGCCGATGGCAAGGTCGTACAAGTGAAGGCGGACGGCGCGAGTGGCGCGAATGCGCAGGCCGGTGCCAAGATCGGCGACCAGTCGACGCCGGCCGACTACACGTTCGGGCCGATGTTCGGTGGGTCGGGGACGACCTTCTTCCCGATCGGCGGCGGCAATATGAGCCCGCAGATCGAGTCGTGGGTGCAGCCGTGGGTCGATCTCGAAGCCGCTCGCGAAAGCTGGGGGATCGACGGCGATGTGCGCTCGCACTTTCCGAGCGACAACGGTGCATCGGTGATCCAGTCATTCACGAACTGGCAGCCCGTCGCCGCGCCGGGGGCAGACGATCAGACGATCACGCTGAGCGCCGCTGGCCCGAGTCGGCTGCCGCTGTCAGACTTCGCCGGCTACAACAAATTCAAGCTCGAGGGATACTCCGAATTCTCGTTCCTCGTCATCACCGTCGACCCGACCGACGTGGTGGGCGGGCGCGTGAGTTTGCCCGCGTACTCGTTCGCGGGCAAGGACGGCCCGCAGAAGGAGGGCATCAGCTACATCCTCTTCGACTTCAGTGCCATCACCGGCGACGTCGAGGTGGTCTCACCGAATGAGCCGGTGCGCGGCGCGCTGTATGCGCCGAACACGCACATCATCTTCCCCTCCGAATCCGATGGCGGGCGCGAGTTCGAGGGACAGCTCATCGCGCGGCAGCTGACCGCACTGCAGGACGGCAGGGAACTCCACACGAACCTCTTCAAGGGTCGTTTTCCCTGCGCCGCCCCGTCGCCCGAGGGCACGTTCAGCCTTCGGAAGGCGCTCGCGGGCATCGACGCGGCCGACTTCCCGGCCGGCACGACGTTCCCGGTCACCGCGACGTGGAGCGGCGGCGAAGCGACGTTCCAGCTGCCCGCCGACGGTGCGGTCGTCCCGTCGGGCGTGAGCCTGCCCGAGGGCACCGTCGTCACGCTGGCGGAGGGCGCGCTTCCGGCCGTACCGCAGGGGTATGAGTTCGTGTCGACGAGCCCCTCGAGCGACACGATCACGATCCTCGCGGACGGTGCCGCGGAGATCGCCTGGAGCGTCACCAACACCTACGCCGCCACGCTGCGCGCGGTGGGCGGGTTCGATCTTTCGAAGACGCTGCGCGGCGTCGACGCGAAGGACGTGCCGAGCGGCACGCTGTTCACGGTCACGGCGAGTTGGCAGGTCGACGGCATCCAAACGGTGCGCGAATATGCGCTCCCCGGGGATGGCTCGACCGTCGTGGGCGCACGGGATCTGCCCGCGGGTACCGAGGTGTCGTTCGGCGAGGTGCGAGTTCCGGCGTTTGACGGCTACACCTTCGGCGGTGTCGAATTCACCCCGGCCACGCTCATCGTGACCGCCGGCGAGATCGCGCAGGTGACTGCCGAGAACACCTACCGCAAGGGCGATCTTGCCGTGACCGGTGGCGCTGCCGCCTCGGGCGTCGTGATTGCCGGCGTGCTGCTCCTCCTCGCCGGGGGCGCGGTACTGATGCTGCGACGCATGCGCCCCACCGCGTAGCTCGGTGAGCACACCCCCACGCCGTCGGCGACGTCGTCTGCAGCGACGTGACGCCGGGGGCGCGGGGGTGCGCACCGAGGACACGCCTAGGATGTGACCCAGGTCCTGGCGCAGCGCCGAGGGCGGCGGTCGCGACGGAGGGACAGCAAGGTGCGCGTGTCTCGCCTGTTTGCGGCCCGGTTGCGGTCGCAAGCGGCGTTGCTGCTCGGCATCGCGACGATGATCGCGGTCATGACCGCCGTGCTGCTCGGTGCCGGCGGCTGGCTGGGGGCCACGACCGAGGCCGAGCTGCGCGCCCTGCTGATCGGCGATACCGCGGCGCGCTCCCTGCAGGTGCAGACCCGGATTCCCGAGGGCTCGGCGGCGCAGGCGGGTCACGTAAGCGCCGCCGAGGCGTTCTTCGTCGAGCGATTTGGCGACGATGCGATCGTCTCGCTGGCGCTGACAGCAGACGTGCCGGTGCGCGTGCGCTGGACCATCACGGTGGCGGAGACCGGTCTCGACGCAGATCGGGTGCACCGGCTGGACCGCGGGTTCACGGGACTGGAACGGGCGATCGCGGACGCGCGCATCGCGCCGCGCGGTGTTGCGCTCGAAGGCGCGCTCGATACGACGATCGCGATGGCGGCAGCCGAACTCGCCGCGCTCGGTGCGCTTGCCGCGCTGCCGTTCCTCCTCGCGGGGTGCATGGGGTGGCTGGCGCTGTGGCAGCTTGCCCGGCTGCTTGCCGGGGCGCGGGCCCAGGAGCGGGCGCTGCTTCGTGCCCGGGGCCTGGCGGGCACCCAGTCCGCGGTGCTCGGCCTGGGTGAAGCGCTGCTTTTGGCGACGGTGGGGATCGGCGTCGGCGGCACCGTCGCCATGCTCGCCCTCGGGGCGCTGCGCGGCGCCGACGGGATGCGGGCGACGGCCACCGCGTGGCCGGCGGTGCTTGCCGGCGCGGTGCTTGTCGTCGCGACGTTGACCGTCGGGTCGAGCAGGCGGCCAGACACGGTCACTGAGACGGCGAGTCGCGCCGGGCGCACCGCCGCGCTGGGCGTGCCGATCCTGCTCGTGCTGGCGGCCGTGCTGCTGCTGTGGCAGCTGCACCTCCACGGCGCCGCGCCCGAGAGCGCTCCGGCGCCGCTGCGGGCGGTCGGCCTGCTCACGCCCTTCCTCGCGCTGGCCGCGGGCATCGCGCTCGGCGCCGCGTTCCTGCCGCCGCTCGCCGCGCTCGCCGCGCGCGGGGCCGCACGCAACCTGGGGCTCCCCCCGGTGTACATCGCGAGGCAGCTTGCGCGTCGGGCCGCGGCATCCACACTGGTGCTGGCGGTCACTGCAGCCGGCGCGGCCGCCGCGGTGCTGGCGGCCGCATATGTCGGCAGCTGGGAAGCCCGCAGCAGCGCACGGATCGTGGCGAACCTGATTCCCGTGTGGTGGGTGAGCGCGGCGATGGGCCTGGCGCTCGCGCTGCTCGCGATTGCCGCCGTGGTCATCGAGCAGCTGCGGGCGCGGCGCGCCGAGGTGGGGCTGCTTCGCGCGCTCGGTGTGACGCCCGGCGTGCAGGCCCGGATGCGGGCCGCCGAAGTGCAGGCCACGGCGGCCGTCGGTGCCGTGCTGGGTGTGCTCGTGGGCGTCGCGGTCGCGGTCCTCGTGATCCCCGAGCTGGTCCGCGTCGCGGTGCCAGGGGACTCCGCCTCGCCGGGCCCTGCTCGTGGCGCGGTGCCGGAGACGGTGACGCCGGGGATCGCGACGGTGTTCGACGTGCCGGCGCTTGCGCTCGCCCTCGGCGCGCTGCTTATCGGCGTGGTCGCGCTCGCCGCGGCGCAGCGGCGGGCGGTACGCGCCCAGGCGAGCGTCGCGCTCCCCGACGGGGGCGCGCGATGAGGCGCTGGTCGGCTCGCGCCCTCGTCGCGACGCACCTGCGGGATCGCCCGGGTGCGTCACTCACCGTCGCCGTGCTGATGGTGCTGCTGAGCGCGGTGGCGGTGCTGGCGCCGCTCGCGCTGACTGCGGTCGGAGACGCCGCGATGCGAGAGCGGCTCACGGTGCTCTCGACACTCACCCGCGATGTGATCGCCTCCGAGCGGGGCACGCCGCAGATCGAGCTGGATGCCGCGCCCGAGCCCGAGGCGCGGATGCGCCCCTGGGAGCAGTTGCTCGAGCGGCTGCAGGCGCTGCGCGAGGAGCAGCCGGCGCCGCTGCGCGCGGTGCTCGGCGAGCCGCGCGTGATGACCGTGACCGCCGGGACGAAGCTCGACGGCGTGGGTCGCGAGGCGGGCATGCGATTGCTGATGTCGCCGCAGCTGGGCGAGCGCGTCACCGTCGTGGCAGGTTCGGCGCCGGCCGCGCCACCGGCCGAGCTGTTCGCTGGGCTCTCCATGCAGGAGGAGGGCGACGCGCCACCCGAGATCGCGCCGGTCGACATCATGCTCTCGGTGGGCTCGGCCGCCGAACTCGATCTGGCGGTGGGCGACCGTGTCTTCGTGGCGGGCGGCATGTTCCTCCCGGCGATCGTGTACCGGGTCAGCGGCCTGTTCGAGGGCACGGATCCGACCGATCCGTTCTGGGACCACGCGCAGTTCGTGCTCGAGCCATCCATCACCGTGGGTGAGCGCGGCCCCACACCGAGCGTGGTCGGGGTGCTCGACCCCGGGGCGGTCGGCGTGCTGCTGCCGATCCTGTTCAATGAAGCGCGCACCGAAGCCTGGTTTCCGCTCGATGTCGATGCCATCACGAGCGCGAACGCGGTGACGGTGCTGGGCGGGCTGCGCGAACTGAGCGCGACCCCGCACGACGTCGGCGGCGGTCAGGGAGCGGCGCTCACGGGCGTCGTGGGCGTCGGCACCATGCACTTTGCTTCCGAGGCGATCCCCGTGCTCTCGGCCGCCATCGGCGAGGCGCGCGCGCTCGCCGCCGTGGTCGGGTTCATCGCCGCGGGGCCGTTCGGCGTCGCAGCCGTCGTCCTCCTGCTCGGCTGCCGGATGCTGATCGAACAGCGCCGAGGCGCGCTGCGGCTGCTCACCGCCCGCGGCGCGTCGCCCGCACAGTTGCGGGGCTTGCTGGGCCTCCAAGGGCTGCTCGTCGGCGCCGTCCCGGCCGTGCTCGGCACGGCCATCGCCCTGGCGCTGGCCTCCGCGCTCGCGTGGCTCCCGGGGCAGGGTGCGCCCGACCCGGGCGGCGCCACGTTCCCCTGGGCGGCGCTCATCCTCCCCGCCATCCTCGCCCTCACGCCGGCGGCGTTTCTGGTGATCGCGGGCCCCCGATTGATCGTGGCGGGCGAGCGAGGCGATCTGGATGCCGCGGCCCGGCCCGCCGCGCGACGCCTGCGGCTGCTCGTCGAGACCGCCGTGGTGGTGCTCGCCGCCGTCGCCACCGTGCTCCTGCGCTCGCGTGGCGCGGCGGCCGAGGACGCCGCGATCCTGTTCGACCCGTTGCTGGCGGCCGCACCGCTCTTGCTCGCGCTCGTCGCGGGCATCGTCGCGCTGCGGCTGTACCCGCTGCCGCTGCGCGCGATGCTCCGGGGCTTTCGCCGCTCGCCCGGCTTCATCGGCTTCGTCGGGGCGGCGCGGGCCCTTCGCGAACCCGCCGCGGGCCTTGCCCCGGCGCTCGCGCTGATCGTCGGGCTCTCGGTGGCTGTCGCATCCGGCGTGCTGCTCTCGACGGTGCAGCAGGGCATGGTCGACTCGGCCCGGCTGCAGGTGGGGGCCGACATCAAGCTCGAGGCGATGCGCTTCAGCGACGAGCAGCTTGCGCGCATCGCCGAGACGGAGGGTGTGCGGGCCATTGCGACGATCGCCGATGCCCGCGCCACCGAGCTCGATGTCGACGGCAAGCGTCGCGTCGTGTCGGCGATCGTCGTCGATCAGCAGGCCCTCGAAGCGGTGCAGCCGAGCGGCCACGCGCTCATCCCGAACGGGGTGCGCCTGCAGCTGGGTGCCGCGACAGGGGCAGGGGGCGCCGGTGCGACCAGCCCGGAACGCGTTCCCGTGCTCGTCTCACCGCTGGCGGAGCGCATCTGGGAGGCCGGTGCGCAGGTTCGGCTCGGCGAGGCGGTGCTCGACCCGGCCGCCGTCATCGACACCGCGACGCCCCTCGGCCCACGCAGCAACTGGCTCGTGCTCGACGTCTCGGCCGCGCAGCATCTGCTCGAGCGCATGCCCGCACCCGGCACGGTGCTCGTCGCCGCCGAGTCGAACGCCGCGATCCCGGCGCTGGCCGCGGCGCTCTCGGAGCGCCTTGCGAGGGGCGATTCCACCGCGCACGTGCGGATCACGACGGCCGACTCGATGATCGAGGAGCTCGGCGGCAGCGCCAGCATCGCTGCCGTGCGCATCGCGCTGTTGCTGTGCATCGCCCTGGTCGCGCTCCTCGGCGCCGCCGCCGTCGTGATCACGCTGGTGCTCGGCACCCGCGCACGCGAGCGGCTCCTCGCCCTGCTTCCCTCCCTCGGCGCGACCCGGCGCTCGGGTGCCGCGCTTGCGGCGTGGGAGCTCTGGCCGGCCGTGGCATCCGCCGTGGTCGTGGGCTCGATCTTCGGCGCGGCGTTGCCGATGCTCGTGCTGGCTGCCGTCGACCTTCGTCCGTTCACGGGCTCGCCCGTGCAACCCGCGTACGTCGCCGACCCGCTGCTGCTTGGCCTCGCCGTCGGCGGCTTCCTGCTGCTGGCGACGCTGCTCACCGCGGCGGCGCTCGGTATCTCCCGCCGCGCCCGCGCGGCTGCCATTTTGCGAACCATGGAGGAAGCATGACTCCCGAGCAGGCCACATCGCCCGGCGCCGCGCACCGCGGCAACGCGGGCGCCGAGCCCGACATCTCGTGCGTCGACCTGGTGCGAATCTTCTCGCACCAGGGGGTCGAGGTGCAGGCGCTGCAGGGGCTGAACCTGCGCATCGACCCGGGCGAGCTGGTCGCGCTCGTGGGTGCCTCGGGCTCCGGCAAGTCGACGCTGCTGTCGATTCTCTCGAGCCTTGACCAGCCCACCGCGGGCACCGCGCACGTGGCGGGCTTCGATCTGCTTGGCATGACGCCCCGCCAGCGCGTCGAGTTTCGGCGCAGCCGCGTCGGGTTCGTGTGGCAGCAGACCTCCCGCAACCTCCTGCCCTATCTGAGTGCCGGCGAGAACATCGCGGCAACGCTCGCGATCGCGGGCGCGAAGCACGCCCGAGCCGGGCACGCCGCCCGGGTCGAGACGCTGCTCGAGTTGCTGGACGTCGGCCACTGCGCCGATCGTCGGCCGGGTGAGATGTCGGGTGGCGAGCAGCAGCGCGTTGCGATCGCCGTGGCGATCGCAAACGAGCCGCGGGTGCTGCTGGCCGACGAGCCCACCGGCGAGCTCGACGACGCGACCTCGGCGCACGTGCTTGAGGCGATGCGCGAGGTCAATCGCGAGCTCGGCGTCACGACGCTGATCGTGACGCACGACCCCGCCGTCTCGGAGCACGTCGCGCGCACGGTGCAGATCCGTGACGGCCGCACCTCCACCGAGGTGCTGCGCAGCACGCGCACCGACGAGCACGGCGCGCAGCAGGTCGTCGCCGACGAATACGCCGTGCTCGACCGCGTGGGGCGGATGCAGCTGCCCGACGAATTCGTGGCGAGCCTCGGCCTGCGCGACCGCGTGCGTCTCGCCCTGGAGCCGGATCACGTCGGCGTCTGGCCGGCACCGGCGGGCGAGCCCGAGCGAGGGGAGTCGAAGTGATGGAACACGCGACCATGGGCGAGGCGGTGCTGCGGGCGCGAAACGTCGTGCGCACATTCTCGACCCCGGGCGGGGAGGTCCACGCCGTCGCGGGCATCGACCTGAGCGTGCAGTCGGGCGAGCTGCTGGTCGTGCGCGGGGCCTCAGGGGCTGGGAAGACGACGCTGCTGAACCTGCTTGGCGGGCTCGACCGGCCCACCTCGGGAGAGATCATGATCGGCGAGCAGGCGCTCGGCGGCCTCGACGAGGACGCGCTCGCCGCGCTGCGCCGCGACAACGTGGGCTTCATCTTCCAGGCGTTCGGGCTCGTCCCCGTGCTCTCGGCCGCCGAGAACGTCGAGCTGCCGTTGCGCATCGCGCGCCTGGCCCCGGCCGAACGCGACGCGCGTGTCGCCGAGGCGCTCGAGCTGGTCGGGCTTGGTGCGCACCGCGAGCAGCGGCCCGGCGAGCTCTCGGGCGGTCAGCAGCAGCGCGTCGGCATCGCGCGCGCGATCGTGAGCCGCCCGCGCATCCTGATCGCCGACGAGCCCACCGGCCAGCTCGACAGCCGCACCGCCGCGCAGATCATGGACCTGCTCGTCGCCCTCACGCACACCCGCGGTCTCGCCGCGATCGTCTCGACGCACGATCCGCTGCTGGTGGCGCGCGCCGATCGCGTGATCGACATCCACGACGGACGTCTTCGCCCGCCCGCCGACGGCCCCGGCCCCGCCGACGGCCCCGACTCCGCCGACCGCACTGACGCCGCCGAGCCGGGCGAACCCGAGACGCGCCGCTCGCGGCGGCTGGCACGCGACATGGAGGGCGAGCCCCGCTCGTAGAATCGGGGCATGCACGCTCACGATGTCCCCTCGCCCGGAGCGCTCACCGCGCAGGCCCACGTCGTCGTCGTCGGCGGTGGAATCGCCGGGATGGTCGCGGCGCTGGAATGCGCCAAGATCGGGATGCGCGTGACGCTGCTCGAGGCATCCAGCGCCCTCGGCGGCACGATCCACGCGGCCGAGATCGCCGGCCACGTGATCGATGTCGGCGCACAGGGGTTCTCGGTGCGGGGCGAGGCCGTGCTGGAGCTTGTCGCTGAGCTCGGACTGGGCGCCGACGTGTGTTCCCCGGCGGCGGGCACCGCCTGGGTCGCGGGTCTGCCCGGCGGCGCCGCGGCGCCGCTGCCCGCGGGCGGGGTGCTGGGGATCCCGGGCAATCCCTTCGTCACCGACGTGACCCGGGTGATCGGCACGCGTGGCTCGTGGCGTGCCTACCTCGACCGCGTTCGGCCCGTGCTCACCATCGGGCGCGAACACAGCCTGGGCGCGCTCGTACGCTCGCGCATGGGGGCCCGGGTGCTCGATCGGCTCGTCGCGCCCGTCACGCGCGGCACCTTCGGCGTGGCGCCCGACGAGATCGACGTCGAGATCGCGGCACCCGGCCTCAACGGCGCCCTGACGCGAACCGGCTCGCTCTCGGGTGCGGTGCTGCAGCTGCAGGGCGACGATGCCGGTGCCGGTGTGAGCTCGTTGCGCGGCATTCGGGGCGGGATGCACCGGCTCGTCGCCGCGCTCGATGCGCGCCTGCGCGAGCTCGGCGTCGAGGTGCGCACCGGCACCGAGGTGATCGCGCTGCGCGCCGGCACGGCGCCCGACCCGGAGGATCGCTTCGCACCCGCGCCGCGCGCGTGGCAGCTCGAGCTGCTCGAGGCCGCCGAGGAGGCGGATGCCGGGGTCGGCGACGCCGCGGACTCGCTCGGCATCGAGTCCGACGCGCGTGGGTCGCTCGGGCCGCGCGGGTCGCTCGAACCCGAGCCGCTGCCGCCGCTGGGGGCCGACTTCGTGATC
>JAGQTK010000409.1 GCA_020439065.1 Microthrixaceae bacterium | reverse complement strand
CGCAGCGACCGCGGCCGCCTTGATCCGTGCGTTCCCGATGAAGTCGGGAGCGTCCTCGGCCGGAACGGCCAGATCGGCGGGTCGGGCGACGACGTCGAGGCCGATGCCGAGCGAGACCAGCAGGTCCTGCAGCTCGGCCGCCTTGTGGGCGTTGGCCGACGCGACGACCAGGCGGCCCGTCACCGGCTCAGCGACCGATGGGTCGGGGTGTGGGAGCCTCGGCCAGGTACTTGCGCTGAAGGGCGTGGATGCGACGGATGCCGCCTTCGGCCAGGCCGAGCAGCGAGTCGAGCTCGTCACGGCTGAACGGCGCGCCCTCGGCGGTGCCCTGGACCTCGACGAACAGGCCCTTGCCGGTCATGACGACGTTCATGTCGGTCTCGGCGGTCGAGTCCTCTGCGTACGGGAGGTCGAGCACCGGGACGCCGTCCACCACACCGACGGAGATCGCGGCCAGCTCGTCGTAGAGCGGCACCTCGGACAGCAGGCCGGCCTGCACCACCCGGGTGAGGCAGTCGTGCAGCGCCAGGTAGGCGCCGCTGATCGACGCGGTGCGGGTGCCGCCGTCG
>JAGQTK010000408.1 GCA_020439065.1 Microthrixaceae bacterium | reverse complement strand
CGAGGTCGTCTTCGACCCTTCGAGGACGAGCTATCGCGACATCCTGGCGCTGTTCTTCCAGATCCATGATCCCTCGACGTTGAATCGTCAGGGGAACGACCGGGGCACGAGTTACCGGTCCGCGATCTTCCCGGTCACGCCGGAGCAGGAGCGGATCGCCCGCGACACGATCGCGGATGTGAACGCATCGGGTCTGTGGCCGGGTAAGGCAGTTACCAGTATCGAGCCGGTCGGTCCGTTCTGGGAGGCGGAGCCCGAGCACCAGGACTACCTGGAGAAGTATCCGAACGGCTACACCTGCCACTTCCCCCGCGACGGCTGGGTGCTGCCTGAGCGGCGTTCGCCCAGCGTGGCGACATAGCAAGGTTCTGAGGTTTGGGCCCGGGCATCTGGGGTCGAGATCCACCTCTCCACTCCCGACGGGCCGCGACGGGAGTCGCCTGGGCAGCCTGGCCCAACCGTGAGAAGCCCTGGTCCTTGACGTACGGCATGAGGCTCTCGTCGACTGCTCGCGAGGGTGGTCCACATGGATGGTCGTTGGCATCTGAGTGCCGGCGAGAGCGCCCGACCAATCCGAGA
>JAGQTK010000407.1 GCA_020439065.1 Microthrixaceae bacterium | reverse complement strand
ACCGACGGCGGCGGCGCGCTCGTGGTCGTGAGTCCGGAGATCGCACGCACCATCGACCGCCGTTGGGCCAAGGTCCTCGGGCACGGCGAGGCGGTGAAGCACACCGCCGGTGGCCGAATCGACCTCACCCACACCGCGGCGATCTGGTCCGGGCCGCCCGCCTTCGCCGAAGCGGGCGTCGGACCCGGCGACATCAAGTACGCCTCGATCTACGACTCGTTCACGATCACCGTGCTCGAAGCACTGGAGGATCTGGGGTTCTGCGAGCGAGGTGAGGGCGGGCGGTTCGTGAGCGACGGAGCGCTCGTGGCGCCGTTCGGCCGCCTCCCGTTCAACACCGACGGCGGCGGGCTGTGCAACAACCATCCGGCCAATCGCGGCGGCATGACCAAGGTGATCGAGGCGGTGCGCCAGTTGCGCGGCGAGGCCCACCCGGCCGTCCAGGTGCCCAATTGCGACCTGGCGCTTGCCCACGGCACGGGAGGCTCGCTCGCCACGCGCCACGGCTCCGCCACCCTCATTCTGGAAAGGCAGTAGCCATGAACATCGCCGACATTGCCGAGGTCCAGTTCGATGCGG
>JAGQTK010000406.1 GCA_020439065.1 Microthrixaceae bacterium | reverse complement strand
GAGCTACGTCACCGGGACCGGCGCGGGCGGGAATGTCCTGCTGACGCTCAGCGGCGGCGGAACGATCCTGCTTTCAGGGGTGAGCACATTCCAGGCGGGATTTGTCGCCTGATTGCTCGTCGAAGGATCGGCGGCCTTTGCCATCGGCGCAGTCAGGCGCGGCCAATCCATTGATATCCTTGCATAAAACGGCTCGGCGCAAGCCGGGCCGTTTGACATTTCTGTTGCTATTTCGGGCTTATTCCGCCAAGAGCATGGTCAATTCCCACCGGATTGGCTCCCTAGAACATGACGCCTTCGCCCAAGCGATTTCTGGTCACCGGCGGCGCCGGATTCATCGGCTCGGCCGTCGTCCGCCATCTGATCGATCGCACCGACAACCAGGTTCTGGTGGTCGACAAGCTGACCTATGCCGGCAATCTCGAATCGCTCAGCCCCGTCTCGTCGAACCCGCGCTATGCGTTCGAGCAACTCGACATCGTCGATACGCCGGCGATGCGCCGCGTGGTCGGCGGCTATCGGCCGGACGTCATCATGCACCTTGCGGCCTAGAGCCATGTCGATCGCTCGATCGATGGC
>JAGQTK010000405.1 GCA_020439065.1 Microthrixaceae bacterium | reverse complement strand
CGCACGCTGACGCCCACGCTGCTCGCCGAGCCGCGCCGCGGCGTCGTCGTCACGGGCAAGGCGATCGCCGGGGTGACGGTCGGCGCGGTGACCGGCGTCGCTGGACTCCTCGCCTCGGTCGGCATCGGCGCGGCGGTCATCGCCGCCGGCGGTGGCGACCCGCTGCTCGGCGAGCCGGAGACCTGGGGACTCGTGCTGCGCGCCGTGCTCGCCATGGCGTTGTGGGGACTCGTCGGCGTCGGCCTCGGCGGCCTCGTCGCGAACCAGGTCGTCGCGATCGTGCTGCTCCTCGTCTTCACGCAGTTCCTCGAGCCGATCCTGCGATTCGTCGGCGCCATCTGGGAGTGGAGCGCGCAGGTGGGCAAGTTCCTCCCCGGCGCGGCGAGCGACGCGCTCGTCGGCGCGGGACTGTTCAGCTCGGTCGGCGCGCTCGACCCGAGCGCCGCGGGCATGCACCAGGCGGCGCTCGAGTGGTGGCAGGGCGGCCTCGTGCTGGGTGGGCTCGCGGCCGTGCTCATCGCGCTCTCGCTCCTGACGACCTGGCGGCGCGACGTCGCCTGAGGCGATGCCTATCATGCTCTC
>JAGQTK010000404.1 GCA_020439065.1 Microthrixaceae bacterium | reverse complement strand
GGATGCCCGACCCGTACAGCACGTTCACAACACGAGGACGTTGCAGCACCTGTGGGACCGTGACCGCGGCGAGGATCCCGGCCGCGGCGAACTCCCACGCTCGTGTCGGCAAGCTGAAGAACGCCCAAGGGCTTCCTCGCCGGGTGAGCAGGAGGGACAGCGCGAACGAGGCCGCTGCTCCGACCCCGAACAGCGTCAGAAGGCCACGGCGGCGCTTCGACGGCGAGATGAGCAACGCGACGCCGACGAACAGGAGGGGCCAGAGCAGGTAGAACTGCTCCTCGACACCCAGTGACCAGGTGTGGAGGAACGGGCTCTCGACGCCGTGGACGTCGAAGTAACCCACCTCGGCTCGAGCGAACACGATGTTCGACACGTACAACCCGGCTGCGATCGCCTCCCGTGGGAGGGCACCCCACTCGAACGGCGACAGGATGAGAGCCGACAAGGCCAGGGTCACGACCACCATCGCCGCGAGCGCCGGCACGAGACGGCGGATCCGCTTCGCCCAGAACTGGGAGAGCACGACGCCCGATCCGCTGGACGTCTGCTTCATCAGGATGTGGGTGATCAGGTAGCCGG
>JAGQTK010000403.1 GCA_020439065.1 Microthrixaceae bacterium | reverse complement strand
AGTCAGGGCGTTCCCCGACGAAGGTGTGCGGGTCTCGGTCGGTGAGCCCGCGGCCGGTGACGTGGTCCTGGAACTGCTGGCGGACCTGGGGTCGGCGCCCTGAGTGCTCGGGAAATGACGAGGGCCGCAGACCTCGCGGTCCACGGCCCCGGTCATCCCCGTCGGCGGCGTCAGGAAGAACTGGCGGACTCCTTCGCCCGCTCGGCCGCCGCGGCGGCCTCTGCGGGGGTGTCGAGCGACCCGGCGTACGGGTCGACGATGTCCTTCGGGTTGACCCGCTTGCGGAACACCCAGTAGGTCCAGGCCTGGTAGGCCAGGACCACGGGGGTGAGCAGCAGGGCCACCCACGTCATGATCGTCAGGGTGTACTCCGAGGAGGAGGCGTCCGCGATGGTCATTCCCGGCAGCGCCCGGTCCACGTTGGGCATGACGTAGGGGTAGAGCATCCCGAACAGCGCGGCCACCGCGGAGGCCAGCGTCACGGAGTTGAAGATGAACGACCAGCCCTCACGGCCCCGGTAGTTGGCCGCGATCCCCGCCAGCCAACTCACGGCGGCGATCAGGACCGGCACCCAGGTCCAGG
>JAGQTK010000402.1 GCA_020439065.1 Microthrixaceae bacterium | reverse complement strand
AAAGAGCACGTTGCTTAGAACCCTTGCAGGCGTCCTGCCCCCGACCGAAGGCGCCGTCGAGGTTCAGGGGAAGGTCGACTCGCTCATTCAGTTGGGAGCGGGTTTTGACTCAGAACTAAATGCTATCGAGAATATTTATCTCAACAGCTCCTTGCATAAAGTTCCTCGAGAGGAAATTAAGAGACGTATCCCGAAGATTCTGAAATTCGCCGAACTCGAGGAATTCGCTCGGACACCTATTAAATACTACTCATCAGGTATGTATGCTCGGCTTGGTTTTTCGGTCGCGATTGATCGCGAGCCCGACATTTTAATTGTCGACGAGGTGCTTGCGGTGGGCGATGAGCGCTTCCAAACCAAGTGTAAAGCCGTCTTCGATAGATACCTCAAAGAGAATAAAACGATCATTATCGTTAGCCACAGCCTTGGACAAATACAGCAACTAGCTGACAAGGTATTGCTGCTATCCAAAGGAAAGATAGTGTATTTGGGCGATCCACAGGAAGCGATCGCAATGTATCGTGACGAAACATACCAGACGGCGCTGGGGTAGTCGCATATGCGCGGCGCCGCTCAATAACTGTT
>JAGQTK010000401.1 GCA_020439065.1 Microthrixaceae bacterium | reverse complement strand
GCCGGTCCACCGTGGCGAGCGTCTCCGCATCCGGCGCCGGGCCGGCGTCGTCAAAGAGACGGGGCGCGCCGATGCGCACGATCTGCCCGTCCACGCGGCTCGTGACGCCCTTCCCCGGCACATTCTCCAGCCCGTCGGCCTGGGGCACGGCGATCTCCTGCGCGGCGGCCGCGTCCACCACCGCCTGGGCCAGCGGATGGTTGGCGTGTTCCTCCACGGCCGCGGCCACGCCGAGCAGTTCGGCCGCATGGACGCCCGCCGCCGGGACGACCTCGGCGACGGCAAAGCGGCCCGCCGTGAGGGTGCCGGTCTTGTCGAAGGCCATGACCTGGAGGCCGCCCAGGTTTTCCAGATGGACGCCGCCCTTGATCAGCACACCGTGGCGCGCCGCCTGGCCGATGCCCGCCAGCACGGCCGCGGGCGTGCCGATGGCCAGCGCGCAGGGCGACGCCGCCACCAGCAGCAGCATGGCGCGGTAAAAACTCGCGTGCAACGGCATCCAGCCCACCAGCGGCGGCACCACGATCACGGCCAGCACGACGAGCAGGACCGCGGGCACGAACCAGCGGGTGAAACGCTGTGTGA
>JAGQTK010000400.1 GCA_020439065.1 Microthrixaceae bacterium | reverse complement strand
GGTTCCGTTGCTGTTGGCGGTCTCGGACAACGGGCCCCAGATGCGCTCCCACTCCACCCGGGAGTTCTTCGCCGGGGTCCACATCGCCCAACGCTTCGGCCGGCCGCACACCCCGACCGACCAGGCCTGGATCGAATCCCTGTTCGGGCACGTCAAGACCGAGAACCCGCACCTGGAGACCATCACCGACCCCACGATCCTGGAGGGTGAGCTGACCTTAGTCCAGCACGCCTACAACATCATCCGGCTGCACGCCTCGATCGGGTACGTCACCCCCGAGGACGAACACACCGGACGCGGCGAGACCGTTCGTCAAGCCCGCCGCGACGGGCTGATCGCAGCCCGACAAGCCCGGATCGACTACCGTCGATCCCAGCAAGGAAATCAACCATGACCACAACCGGCTCCTGGATGGGTATTTCCCCGCCGAAATGTCGCATTAACTCAGAAACACCTCAGGTCTTGGCCCGCGCGGCCGCGACCCGCTTCGCCGAGGTATCGGCCAGCTCGTCCAACGCGCGCCACACCGTCGCCGGCGACGCCACCGGCCCGAGCACATGGTCTTGGTGACGCAGCGTGTCTATATC
>JAGQTK010000003.1 GCA_020439065.1 Microthrixaceae bacterium | reverse complement strand
CTGCCGAACAAGGCCGCCGCCGCGGGCTTTGCGAGCGAGCACGCCACGACCGGCTTCGTGCTGGGCGGCACCGCCTGGGACTTCTCGAATCCGCGCACCGTGCCCCGCGACAGCCTGGATCTGCTCGTCGTCGACGAGGCCGGCCAGTTCTCGCTCGCGAACACGATCGCCGTCTCGCTCGTGGCGCCCCGGCTCCTCCTGCTCGGCGACCCGCAGCAGCTCCCGCAGGTGAGCCAGGGGACGCACCCGGAACCCGTCGACACCTCCGCGCTTGGCTGGGTGATCGGCGAGCACGCCGTACTTCCGGAGGCGTTCGGCTTCTTCCTCGCCGAAAGCTGGCGGATGCACCCGGCCGTGGCCGCGCCGGTGTCGCGGCTGTCGTACGAGGGCAAGCTTGCCTCGCATCCCTCCGCGAGCGTGCGCCACCTCGAGGGGATCGAACCCGGGCTGCACGCGATCCCGGTCGCGCACGTCGGCAACGCCATCGCTTCGACGGAGGAGGCAGCCGAGGTCGTGCGCATCGTGCGCGAGGTGCTCGGCCGGCCGTGGACCGAGGTGCGGGCGGGCGCGGACGGCGTCGGTGTCGCGCAGGCGCCGAGGGCCCTCGAGCAACGCGACATCATCGTCGTCACGCCCTATAACGCGCAGCTGCAGTGCGTGCGCGCGGCACTCGATGCCGCGGGCTTCGGCGATGTTCCGGTCGGCACGGTCGACAAGTTTCAGGGGCAGGAAGCCGCCGTCGCGATCACAAGTCTGGCCGCGTCTTCAGCCGCGGAGGTTCCGCGGGGCATCGAGTTTCTGCTGATGCCCAACCGGCTGAACGTCGCGATCTCGCGCGCGAAGTACGCCGCCTATCTGCTGTACTCGCCGGCGCTGCTCGACGACCTGCCGCGCAGCCCGCAGGGGCTCGCGCAGCTGAGCGGCTTCGCCCGCCTGGTCGAGGGCAGCTGAGGAGGGCGGCCGACGAAGGACGTTGCCGGGAACAGTTTCCGGAACGCACTGCGGGGAACACCCGCCGGGAGAGACTGCCGAGCAGCCGCAGTCGCCGGGGTGCTTCGCGGTTACGCCGTGCCGTACAGCCGGTCGCCGGCGTCGCCGAGGCCGGGCACGATGTATCCATGCTCGTTCAGACGCTCGTCGACAGCACCCAGCACCAGGGTGACGTCGCGGTCGCCGACGAGTTTCTTCAGCGCCTCGAGGCCTTCCGGCGCGGCGAGGATGCAGATCGCGGTCACGTCGACGGCACCGCGGTCGAAGAGGTAGTCGATGGCGGCACCGAGTGAGCCGCCGGTCGCCAGCATCGGGTCGAGCACGAAGCACTGGCGATCGCTCAGGTCATCGGGGAGACGCTCGGCGTAGGTCGAGGGCTCGAACGTCTCCTCATTGCGCACGATGCCGAGAAACCCGACCTCCGCGGTGGGCAGCAGCTTGACCATTCCCTCGAGCATGCCGAGCCCCGCGCGCAGGATCGGGACCACGATCGGGCGCGGCTCGCTGATGCGCACGCCCATGGTGGTCGTCACCGGCGTCTGAATCTCGATCGGCTCGACGTGCACGCCGCGCGTGGCCTCGTAGGCGAGCAGGGTGACGAGCTCTTCCGTCAGCTGACGAAAGACCGGAGAGGTGGTGCGCTGGTCGCGCAGCACCGTCAGTTTGTGGGTGATGAGTGGATGATCGGCAACGTGCACGCGCATGGGGCAAGGTTACTGGG
The DNA here is from genome assembly GCA_020439065.1 of Microthrixaceae bacterium. GTDB lineage: Bacteria > Actinomycetota > Actinomycetes > Actinomycetales > Microbacteriaceae > Microbacterium. Next base: position 37,649 of record JAGQTK010000003.1, on the reverse strand, counting down.
TCGACGCGCCCCTCGACGACCGCGGGTGCGATGGCCGGGCGGGTCGCCGGGCAGCCATCGGGTGTGCGAAGTGCGCGGGGTGCGCGGGTGCGCGGGGTGTGCGGCCGCGGCGCCGGCCCCGATGCGGTGTACTAGGAACGTGCTGCACACCCCCGCCATCTTCGACGCATGGATGTCGCGCGCGCTCGTGCTCGCGGAATCGGCGGCGCGCGAGGGTGACGTGCCCGTCGGGGCGGTGGTCGTGGATGCCGCGGGCCGCATCATCGGCGAGGGCCGGAACCTCCGCGAGCTCACGCATGACCCCACCGCGCATGCCGAGGTCGTGGCGCTTCGGGCGGCGGCCGCGGAGCAGGGCGACTGGAACCTCGCGGGGTGCACCCTTGTCGTGACCCTCGAGCCGTGCGTGATGTGCGCGGGGGCGATCCTGCAGTCGCGCGTTTCGCGCGTCGTGTTCGGGGCGTGGGACGAGAAGGCCGGTGCCGCGGGCTCGGTGCACGACCTGCTCCGTGACCGCCGACTGCCCTCCCGGGCCGAGGTGATCGGCGGGGTCCGGGAGGACGACGCGCGCGCGCTGCTGCAGGCGTTCTTCACCGAGCGGCGACCATAGCCGGCACCCGCGGGCCACCGAGCGTCACGGCAGCTTCGGCAGCACCTCCTGGCCGAGGTATTCGAGCTGCTCGAGGTCTCGCAGGTTCAGGAGCTGGAAGTACACGCGCTGCGCGCCCAGCGCCGCGAGCCGCTTCACCTTCTCGGTGATCTGCTCGGCGTCGCCCCAGATGTTGGCGTCGCTGCGGGTCTGCTCGGGCGAGCGGTTCGCCTCCGCGCCCCGGCGAAGCAGCTCGCGCTCGTTGTCGGCGGCGAAGGTGGTCAGCGCCACCGAGTACTTCAGCGACTGCGGGTCGCGGCCGAGGCGTTCGGCCGCGGCCTTGACACCGCCGATCTTCTCGGCGAGGACCGCCTCGGGCTGGAAGCCGATGTTGAACTCATCCGCGTAGCGGGCGGCGATCGCGGGTGTGCGCGTGGGGCCACCGCCGCCGATGATCACGGGCACCTTCGCCTGCGCCGGCTTGGGCATCGCGGGCGAGTCGACCAGCGTGTAGTGCTCGCCTCTGAAGGAGTACCGCTCGCCGATGGGCGTGGCCCACGAGCCGGTGATGACCTCGAGCTGCTCCTCGAGCAGTCCGAAGCGCTTCTGGGGGAACGGGATGCCGTAGGCCGAGTGCTCGGCGGCATACCAGCCGGTGCCGAGGCCGAGCTCCACGCGGCCGCCGGACATCTCGTCGACCTGCGCGACCTGGATGGCGAGCACCCCGGGATGCCGGAACGTGACGGAGGAGACGAGGGTGCCCAGGCGCACGCGCTCGGTCTCACGCGCGAGACCGGCAAGGCTCGTCCACGCGTCGCTGGGGCCGGGGAGGCCGTCCCCGCCCATGGTCAGGTAATGGTCGGAGCGGAAAAACCCGGTGAACCCGAGGCGCTCGGTGGCCTGCGCGCAGCGGAGCAGCTCATCGTAGGTGGCCCCCTGCTGGGGCTCGGTGAAGACGCAGTATTCCATGGCTCCATCTTGGCGGCTGCTGCAGCGTCCGGGGCCGGGGCGCGCGAGCGTCAGGGATACGGCGTCGGCCCGGCTTTCGGGGTCGGCCCCGCACCCGGCGCCGGAGGTCCCGGAGGTCCCGGAGGTCCCGGGGGCAACGGGGGCATCGCGACGACGTCGACCTCGGTGCGGAACACGTAGAGGTCCTCATCGCCGGGATACCCGCGGGGCATGCGGCCGGGTGCCGAGGGATCCACATCGAACATGTTCACCCGCGCGCGGATCAGGCCGTGGTCGGCGCCGACCCCACGGGTGTTGAAGTACGCGTACCGACTCGCGCGGCCGGGGAAGTCGATGCGACCGAATGCGGTGATCCCGTCGACGGTGAGCGGCGAGGAGGTGCGCACGATCGGCGCATCCACGAGGTTGGCGGCCTCCTTGGGGTTCAGCACCAGCGAGACGGTGAATGGATACTCCAGCAGGTCCACGCGCGGCATCTCGGTGACCACCGGCGGTGGCGCCTCCTCCGTGTTCCACACCGAGCGACCACCGCTCGCCTTGCGTGCGCGACGGAACCAGACGAGCCACATGATCAGGACCGCGGCCGCGATCAGGATCCCGGCGAGGAGGATGGGGGAGGAGGACATGCGCCTAGTCTGCCGACTTGAGCACGATCGTGTCGGTCGCGGGCCGCGCACCCTCGAGCTCGGGACGGAAGATGTCCGGCTCGAGGTAGAGCACGCTGGCGCTCGGGACCGCCGCGCGCACGCGTGCCTCGATCACGTCGATGTCTTCGGCGACCTCGCGCAGGAGCTTGTTCGAGACGAAGCCCAGCTTGGCGGCGACGAGCATCTCGTCGGGGCCAAGGTAGAGGGTCTTGATGTGGATGATCTTCTCGACCTCGGGACCCGACTCGATCGCCGCGACGATCGCGTTGTGGTCGGCCTCGTTGGCGCCCTCGCCGACGAGCAGGCTCTTGGTCTCGATGCCGAGCACGACGGCGATGGCGACAAGGAGCACGCCGATCATCAGGGTGCCGATGGCGTCGAACACGGGGTTGCCCGTGAGTACCGTCATGCCCACACCGAACAGGGCGAAGCACAGGCCGAGTAGCGCGCCGATGTCTTCAAGCAGCACCACCGGCAGTTCGGGGGCCTTGGCGTGGCGCACGAACGACACCCACGACTGGCCGGGGCGGCGCACCCGATTGCTCTCGCGCACCGCGGTCCGCAGCGAGAACGACTCGAGCACGATGGCAATCACGAGCACGCCGACCGGGATCCACCATGCGGTGAGCATGTGCGGGTCGGTGATTTTGTTCACGCCCTCATAGATCGAGAACACGCCACCGATGGAGAACAGGATGATCGACACGACGAACGCGTACACGTAGCGCTCGCGGCCGTAGCCGAAGGGATGCTCGCGGTCGGCCACGCGCCGGGCCCGGCGTCCGCCCAGCAGCAGGAGGAGCTGGTTGCCCGAATCCGCGACCGAGTGCACCGCCTCGGCCAGCATCGAGGCGGATCCCGAGATCGCCCACGCCGCGAACTTTGCGATCGCGATCCCCATGTTTGCGAGGAACGCGGCGATAATCGCCTTGCTGCCACCGGATGCGCTCATGCGTCGATCCTATTTGCGCGGCACCGGCGGCGTGCGGCCTGTGACACGGCGCGCCGCGGGAGCGAAAACGGCGCGTGACCGGGGGCGAGGGCCCTAGTCAGACGAGGGGATGATGAACGCCTCGGTCGGCGGATGCGGGTTCTCGCGGGGCGTGGATGCCGCGGGTGCGCGCCGGATCACATCGGCCAGCGCCGCCGCGAACTGTGCCGGACGCTCGAGGTGTGCGGCGTGGCCGACTCCGTCGAAGGTCACCTCGGTGACCGAGCCGCCGTGCGCCGCGTATTCGCTGAGCACGTCGCGGGTCTGCGTGACCATCAGCTGGGCGGGCGCATCGCGCTCGCCGGGCCAGCCCGGGAACAGGCCCTGCTGACCGAGGAAGTTGACATCGAAGTAGGAGGCATCCGACACGATCGCGTCGGCCGTGCCGTGCACCCACAGGATGGGCGGCAGGATCGGCAAATCGACGATGCCCGACACGTCGTGGAATCGCGGTGCCATCGCGTTCAGGACGCCCGCATCGCCGGGCGCGAAGCCGGGCCAGGAGGAGCTCTCGACGGTGTTGCCGGGGTAGTTGCCCTCGGCGGTCGAGGTGCGCAGCATCGCCTCGATCAGTTCGTCTTCGCGGCTGGTGGCGTAGCTCGGGCTGACGAAGGCGCCGCGGAACACCGTGCGGGGCGAGCTCTGGCTCTCGTCGCTCAGATCGCCGGCGGCCAGTCGTGCGACGAGCTCGGCGTTGGCCGTGCCCGCGCCGGTGCCCGCGTCGTCGCGGGTCAGGCGCGTGCCGTCGCGGCGGGTGCCGCCGAAGCCGTAGGGCGAGATGGGGGCGACAAGCGTCAGGCTGAGCGCGCCGTAGTCGATGGCGTGCTGCATGATGACGCCTGCGCCCATCGCCCAGCCCACCAGGTGCGCGCTCGTGATGCCGAGTGCGCTCAGCAGCGCGCGCAGGTCGTCGCTGAAGTCGGCGAGGCCGCGCGTGGCATCCACGGGAAGCACATCGCTCGCGCCGAACCCGCGCAGATCGACCGCGATCGCGCGGGCGCCGCGCGGAAGATCGAGCATGGCCTCTTGCCAGAACACCGACGACGAGAGGCTGCCGTGCACGAACACCACCGCCGGCGCATCGGCGGCGAGCGCACGGTCGGCGTCGCGCTCCAAGATCCCGACGGTGAGTCGTTCGGTCTTGACAGCTCGCGCGCTGATGCCTGCAAAGAGTGTCATTGCTGTCCTTCGGTGAAGCAGAATGCTGTCGTGATCCCGATCATAGCCGCGCGATCTGTGCCTCGCCCTCGGGTTTCACTCGGTGGCGCGGCTTCGGGTTTCGCGTTCGCCTCGCGCCTGCGCGCGGGGGTGTGCGAGCTTCGCCGGGCTCGCACGACGTGCCCGGTTCGGCGCGGCGTGCTCTCGTAGGATTGCCGCATGAGCGCTTCGGAGAACACGCCCCTGCCCGCCATCGCCGTTCTCGGAGCGGGCTCGATGGGCGGCGCGATCGTGCATGGGCTGGCGGGTTCCGGCCTCGCGGTCTCCGGCCTGGTCGCCACCAACCGCACCGCGGCGAAGGCCGCCGAGCTGGCAGCGCTCCCGGGGGTCACGAGCATCGCCCTCGAGACGTCCCCGACGGGCAATGTGGATGCCGCGGCCACCGCCGAGATCGTCCTGATCGGCGTCAAACCGGCCATGGTGCCGGGGCTGCTGCGCGAGCTGGCGCCGTCGCTGCGCCCGGGCGCGATCGTGGTCAGCCTCGCGGCCGGCGTCACCATCGCGACGTGTGAGGCGAACCTCGGCGCCGGGATCCCCGTCGTGCGTTCGATGCCGAACACGCCGGCGGTCGTGGGCAAGGGCGTCACCGGCATCGCCGCCGGCACGCACGCCGACGCGGGGCACGTCGCAATCGTGCGGCGCCTGTTCGAGACGGTCGGCGCGGTCATCGAGACCGAGGAATCGCGCATCGACGCGCTCAGCACCATCTCAGGCTCGGGGCCGGCGTACGTCTTCCTGCTGATGGAGGCGTTCACGCGCGCTGCGGAAGCGAAGGGCTTCACCCGCGAGCAGGCGCGCCTGATGGCCGAAGGCACGTTCATCGGCGCCGCCGCGCTGCTTGATGCCGGCGATGTGGACCCCGCCGAGCTGCGTCGCCGGGTCACGAGCCCGGGCGGAACGACCGAGCGGGCGATCGCGGTGCTCGATGCGGCCGGGCTCGATGCGACCTTCACCGCGGCGACCGATGCCGCGCTTGCGCGGGCGCGCGAGCTTGCAGCCGAGGCATCCTGAGCCCGCCGCCTCACGGGGGATCGCCGGGCAGGGTGCCGACCCGGCCGCCGGGCCGGTTGCGGGGTGGGGCCCCGGTCAGCGGTCGAGCGCGGCGAACCGTTCCACGTCGGCGTTGGTGCCCGAGACGATGATGAGGTCGTGGTTCGAGATCACCGTGCTCGCCTCGGCGTAGCGGAACTCCTTGCCGGGCGATTTCACCCCCACCACGGTGATCTTGTACTTGGAGCGCACGCGCGACTCGTACAGGCCCACGCCGCGAATGAACTTGGGCGGATACATCTTGACCAGCACGAAGTCATCGTCGAAGCGGATGAAGTCGAGCATGCGCCCCGACACGAGGTGCGCGACGCGTTCGCCGGCCTCGCGTTCGGGGTAGATGACGTGGTGGGCGCCGACGCGGGAGAGGATCTTGCCGTGCGATTGCGAGACGGCCTTCGCCCAGATCTGGGGTACCTGCATGTCGACGAGGTTGGCCGTGATCAGCACGGAGGCCTCGATCAGCGAGCCGACCGCGACGACGGCGACTGAGAAGTCCTGGGCCCCGACCTGCTTGAGCGCGTCGAGGTTGCGGGCATCGGCCTGCACGGTGTGCGTGACGCGCTCCGACCACTTCTGCACGAGCTCGTGGCTCTCGTCGATGGCGAGGACCTCGCGGCCGAGGCGGTCAAGCTCGCCGGCGCATGCCGCGCCGAATCGGCCCAGTCCGATTACGAGAACCGGGGCGTCGTTTCTGATGCGATCAACCAACGATCGGCCTTTCGACTGGCAGGGAGTACAGCTGCGAACGGGATGTCGCAGCGACGGCGGCGGCGAGTGTCACTGTACCAATTCGGCCCATGAAGATGGTCGCGGCCATGACGTAGACCGCGGGATCCGGCAGCGCCGCGGTGAGGCCGGTCGACAGCCCCACGGTGCCGAAGCCGGAGATGACGTCGAAGAGCACGTCGCCGACCGGCGCGCCCGTCATCTGCAAGATGATGATTGTCGACAGCGCGACGATCGTGGATCCCCACGCGACGACGCTGAGGGCCACGCGCTGCACATCGCTCGGGATGCGGCGACCGAACGCCTGCGTCGATTCGCGACCGCGCGCCTCGGACCACGCCGCGAGCGCCAGCACCGCCAGGGTGGTCACCTTGATGCCGCCCGCGGTGGAGGCCGAGCCGCCGCCGACGAACATGAGCATCGAGCCGACGATCAGCGAGGAGCCGTTCAGCTCGCCCATGTCGACGACGGAGAACCCGCCCGAGCGGGTCATCGCCGAGAGGAAGAAGGCCTGGAATGTCGTATCGACGGCGTCCATGCTGCCGAACGTCTCGACGTTGTCGAACTCGAGCACGGCGAACGCGATCGCGCCCGCGAAAAACAGCGCGGTCGTGGTGATCAGGGTCAGCTTGGCATGCAGTGACCACCTGCGCACATGCCACACGTGCCGGGCCAGCGTGTAGATCACCGGGAAGCCGATGCTGCCGAGAAATACGCCAACCATGAGCACCGTCAGCAGGAAGTAGTCATCGGCGAAGGGGGCGAGGCCGCCGGGGTTGGGGGTGAAACCGGTGTTGGTGAAGGCCATCGCCGCATAGAACGGTGCCTCCCAGATCGCGGCGACGGCATCGACCTTCGCGAGCAGCAGCGCCGGGAACAGCAGGAGCGCGAGGATGCCCTCGATCACGAGGGTCGACAGCGCGACGGTGCGCAGCAGCTGACCGACCTCGCCGAGGCACACGGTCTGGCTCTCATCGACCGGCCCGCCGTGGGCTCGCAGCGGGTTGGTGTCGCTCGCGGCGATCAGCTTGGCGCGCAGCCCGAGCCGCTTCGAGATGACCAGGCCGAGGATCGATGCGAGCGTGAGCACGCCCATGCCGCCGATGTTGACCCCGAGAAAGATCAGGACGCGCCCGAACGGCGACCAGTGCGTTGCCATGTCGACGGTGCTCAGACCGGTGACGCAGATGGTGGAGACCGCGGTGAACAGTGCATCGGCCAGTGGCGTGCGCTGCCCGTCGGCTGCGGCCGCCGGGAGCGAGAGCAGCGCCGTGAACAGCAGCACCAGGGTGGAGAAGACAAGGAGCGCGAAGCGCGGGGGCGAGGCCGTCGTGAAGGTGCGAAACGCCGCAGGGAGCGCGCGGACAGCACGAAGGAGCGGTCGTGCTGACCGCCTGCCGCTCGTACCCATCGACATGCCGCCTCCTCGCTGGCCGGGACCTTGTCATGGTAGTCGTGCTCCCGCGCCACTAACCTATGGGTATGGCGGACATTTTCGACGTGATTGCCGATGGCACGAGGAGAGAGATCCTGCAGCTGCTGCTCGAGAGGTCCGGATCTGGACAGGACACGGGCACCAGTGTCTCGAACATCGTGCAGGCACTGGGGGCGAGTCAGCCGACCGTCTCGAAGCACCTGAAGGTGCTGCGCGACGCGGGGCTCGTCTCCGTGCGCGAGGAAGGCCAGCACCGCTTCTACAGCCTCGAGGCCGGACCGCTCGGCACGGTCGACGATTGGCTGGTGCCGTTTCTCATTGACGAGACGGATACCGCGATCCTCGCCGATCCCTTTGCGGATGACGACGGCACCCCCTCGCTCCCGGAGGGCGCGCAGCACGCTGCGGAAGTCTTCGGACGCACGGCCGCGCAGGCCAAGCACGTCGTCGCGGCGGCGATGAAGCGTCTCGGGGTGTAGCGCCCCGGCGCACGAGGGCACCGCGCACCGCGCACCGCGCACGAGCCTCACGAGTCACAACAGTCGCACGGGTTTACTTTGCGCGACTCCAGCCCCTAGAGTGAGGCACAGTTTCGCGGGGAGGCATTCGTGCGGATGCTGGGGATGAGATGCTGGGGATGAATGGGGTGCTGAACAACGATGGCTGCATTGCCTGATGTGAAGTTTTTGACCGTCGCGGAGGTCGCGGCGATCATGCGCGTGTCGAAGATGACGGTGTACCGCCTGGTGCATGCCGGCGAGCTTCCGGCCGTGCGCTTCGGCCGCTCCTACCGGGTGCCCGAGACCGCCGTGACGAACGCCCTGCAGCGCCCGATTTCCGACGTCGGCTGAGGCCGCGCCGGACGATCCGGTGGCGCGTGCGCATCCGCGTTGCGTTTCCGGTTCAGCCGTAGGGTAGACTCTCCCAAGGCATTTGTTTGTACGTACCCGGATGCCGTAAGTGGTATCCATGCCCCGATCTTTGTGAGGTTTTCCGTGGGTTCAGTCATCAAGAAGCGCCGCAAGCGCATGGCGAAGAAGAAGCACCGCAAGCTGCTTCGTAAGACTCGCCACCAGCGTCGCAACAAGAAGTAGCGATCGCGCAAGCGGCAGCACATCCAGACGCCGGTCCTTCGGGGCCGGCGTTTTTGGTCTCTCGCGCGAGCGGCCGCTCGCGCGCATGCCAGACTTGAGCCATGACCACGATCACCCTCATCGGCAAGCCGGAGTGCCACCTGTGCGATGTCGCGCGGGAGGTGACCGCCCAGGTGCTCGCCGAGCTGCCCGACGCGGTGGCCGAGCAGATCGAGGTGCGCGAGGCATCCATCAGTGAGGATCCGGCGCTGTTCGAGCTGTGGTGGGAGAAGATCCCGGTGGTGCTCATCGATGACCAACTGCACGCGCACTGGCGCCTGAACCCCGAACGCCTGCGCAGCGCGCTGCTCGAGGCGAACCCGAACCGCTGAGGAGACCCCCCATGATTCGTCACATCGTGATGTGGAGAATGAACGCCGAGGATGCGCCCGGCCGTGCCGCGCAAGCCCAGAAGGTGTCGGAGACGCTTCGGGCGCTCAAGGGCGTCGTGCCGGAGATCATCGACATCACCGTGGAACCGAATGTGGCCTACGAGGGGCAGAACTGGGATGTGGTGCTGGTCGCCGACTTCGCCGACCTCGACGCGCTCGCACGCTACATCGTGCACCCGAGCCACGAGGAGGCAGCGACGTTCGTGCGCAGCGTCGCCGCCGAGCGCGCGGCCGTCGACTTCACGTTCTGAGCCGGCGCCGGCGCCGCCGCGATGCACCTCCGGGTGACGCGGTGTTGCGCCTGCGCCGCGAGGCTCCTGTGCCGCGCTACCCCTACGCCGCGAGGCGTGCGCGCAGCGCGGCGAGCTGCGCGTCGCTGAGTCCGCCCGATTGCAGGTATTGGGCCGAGCCGCCGAAGTGCGCATCGACCCAGGCCAGCGCCTGCGTGATGGCCTCCGGGGGCGTGCCCGTGATCAGCTGCACGAGCGCGGGCGTCGCCGGGGCGCCGAGGCGCCGCACCATCTCGAGCATGCCGTCGGCCCAGGGGCCGGCCAGGTGCTGCGCCGAGCTCGCGTAGTCGGCGACGATCGCGTCGCGCTCGACGCCCACGGCATCGAGGATGAGGGCGGCGCTCACGCCCGTGCGGTCCTTGCCGGCGGTGCAGTGGATGAGCACCGCGCTCGGGGTCTCGTCGGTGGATGCGGCGACCAGGCCGGCAACCTCGGCGAACGCCGGCGCGCCGCCGTCGAGCATCTGCACATACATCTCGCCGAGCGTGGGGATGGCCGCCAGCACGTTCGACATCAGCTGCTGCATGGCGGCGGGGTCGGGGGCACCCGCGCCGGTGTGGTCCGCGGCCGCGAAGGCGGCCTGCGCGGCGCCCGCGAGCCCGCCCTGCATCACAGAGAGATTCACGACCTTGAACGGGCGGGTCTCGGGGAGCACATCGGGCGCGCCGGCGCGCTCGGTATCCATACGGAAGTCGACGATCACACCGATCGGGCTCGCTGCGAGTGCTGCCTCGCCCTCCGGGGTGAGCGTGTTCAGCGCCTCGGAGCGGTAGAACACGCCGGGACGGGTCTGCCCGCCGCCGGTCAGGGGCATGCCGCCCAGGTCGCGGAAGTTCACGGCGCCGTCGAGCGTCGTGATGAGGGCCGAGTGTGAGGTCATGCGCCCAGCCTATGGTGTGGGCGCATGAGCGCCGGGTTACGGCTGCAGGCGGGTCGGGCCGCGGAACAGGTAGGTGACTTCGCGGATCGAGGACTCGCCGAGCAGCAGCATCAGCAGACGGGCGAGCCCCATGCCGAAGCCGCCGTGCGGGGGCACGCCGTAGCGGAAGAAGTCGAAGTAGAACTCGAGCCCGGCCGGGTCGAGGCCCTTCTCCTTGGCCTGCTCGATGAGCACGTCGACGCGGTGCTCACGCTGCGCGCCCGTGGTGATCTCGACGCCCTTGTAGAGCAGGTCGTAGCTCTTCGTGAGCCCCGTCTGCTCGTCGCGCATGTGATAGAAGGCGCGAATGTGCGCGGGATAGTCGGTGATGTAGACGAAATCGTGCCCGAGCGCCTCTTTCACGTGCGCGGAGATCTGCCGCTCGCCTTCGGGGTCGAGGTCGCCGTCGGCGCGGAGGATCTCGTGGCCGCGAGCGGCGACGATCTCGAGCGCCTCGGCGAGCGGGATGCGCGGGAAGGGAAGCGTCGGCACGTCGACCGTGAGCCCGAACAGGCGCTCGATGTCGTCGCCGTGCTTGTCTTTCACCGCCGCGATCGCGAACGCGAGCAGTTCCTCCTGCATGCGCGCGACATCCTCATGCGAGTCGATCCACGAGATCTCGGCGTCGACCGACGTGAACTCGGTTGCGTGCCGCGAAGTGAACGAGGGGTCGGCGCGGTAGACGTCGCCGATCTCGAAGATCTTGCCGAACCCGGCCGACTGGGCCATCTGCTTGTAGAACTGTGGGCTCTGCGCCAGGTACGCGGTGGTGTCGAAGTAGTCGAGGGCGAACAGCTCCGCGTTCGACTCGGAGGCGCTCGCCATGAGCTTGGGGGAGTGCACCTCGATGTAGTCGCGCTCGATCCAGTAGGTGCGCATCGCGTGCTCGAGGGTCGTCTGCACGCGGAAGATGAGGGCGTTGCGCTCCTGGCGCAAGTCGAGAAAGCGCCAGTCCATGCGCTTGTCGAGCCCCGAGTCGACGGCGATCGGGTTCTCGGGCAGGGCGGGGGCTGCGACATCCAGCGTCGAGATCTTCACCTCGACGCCGCCGAGCTTGACGCGCTCGTCGTGCTTGAGCTCGCCGTGCACGGTGAGGAACGTGCCCTGCGTGAGGTGCGAGATCGTCTCGGTCAGGGCGAGGGCCGCGGATGCCTCGGCCGTGGGCGCTTCGCCCTCGGGGAGCTCGCGCGTGGCGGGATTGACGAGCTGCACGGCACCGGATTCATCGCGCAGGACGATGAACTGCACCTTCTTCTGGTCGCGGACGGTCTCGACCCAGCCCGACACCGAGACGGCGCCGTCGGGACGACCAAGAAGCTGCTTTACCAATGCGCGTTCGTTCACGTCATCCAGTCTACGGTTGTGCGCCCGTTCTCCCCATTCGCGTGCACGCATGGGCGCTGAGGTGCGCCGCGTCCCTTACTGTGTGCATATGACCGACTCGGCGGACGTGCGCTCGGGCCCGCGCCAGCCGCAGCCCGCTCGCGCGGTGCGTGCTGCGCGAGCGACGTGGGATCTCCCGGTCGCGATCATCGGCCTGGTCGTGCTCGCCGCGGTGACGGCGCTCGCCGCGACCTTCGGCACCTTCATCGGCTGGGCCGGCGCCGGATGCGGGGTGCAGACGGGCTGCAATAGCGGGCTGATCGTGTCGGGGCTGTTTCTGGGCACGTTCGGCGTGATCATCGTCGCCATCGTCTTCCTGGTGATCACGATCGCGCGCCTGGCCGTGCGGCGGATCGCCTGGTGGCCACCCGTGGTCGGCAGCGGCGCCGTGTCGTTGGTGTTCGTGTTGGGCACGGTCCTCGCCAGCATCGGGGCCGGGGCGGGCGGTGCCACCCTGGGAGCGGCGCTCGAGCTCGGTGCCGGGTACTGGGGTGCACGCGGACCCGGGTAGCGTCGCCGGGTAGCGTCGCCGCGGGCGGCTGACCGCTGCCTGCCTACCGCCCGCCTGGGCTGCCCGCCGTGTGCGCGTGGGCTGCCCGCCTTCTGGGCTGTCCTCCGCCTGGGCTGCCCGCCGCGTGCGCGCGAGTACACAAGCTCTTCACGGGATGCCCTCAGGAACCTCACACGTACACTGAAACGGTGCCTGCAAATCGTGTTCATCTCGTGCGCCACGGGGAGGTGTTCAACCCCGATCGCGTGCTGTACGGCCGCCTGCCGAACTTCCGGCTGAGCGACGATGGGCGCCGCATGGCGCGCTCGGCCGCCGAGTACGTGCGTTCGCTGGAGCGACCCGTGCACGAGCTGATCGCATCGCCGCTGCAGCGCGCGCAGGAGTCGGCCGAACCGTTCGCCGAGCTGTTCGGGCTCACCCCGCGCATCGATGCGCGCGTGATCGAGCCGACGAACGTCTTCGAGGGCAAGCAGATGAAGCGTGCGCTGCGCAATCCCCTGAACTGGTGGCACCTGCGGCGACCGAGTGTGCCGAGCTGGGGCGAGCCGAACGCATCCATCGCGGCGCGCATGGCCGAGGCGATGGATGCCGCGTGGCAGGGCGTCGACGACGGGGATGTCGTCATCGTCTCGCACCAGGCCCCCATCTGGATCACCCATCTGCACGTCGCGGGGGAGCGCCTCGCGCACGACCCGCGCACGCGCCGCTGCGCGCTGTCGAGCGTGACCTCGTTCGCCCGCGCAGAAGACGGCTCGGGCTGGGTCGAGGTGGCGTATGCCGAGCCGGCGGCGACCGAATCGGCCGTGGATGTGGGGGCGGTATGACCAGGAATGACGTGCTCATGCACGCGGGGAAGTCGCGGCGCTGGCGCGCGCGGCTGGCGGCGGTGCTGGTGGTGCCGGCACTGCTCGTCTCGTTGGCCGCGTGCTCGAGTGAGAACGACGGCCTCACGCAGCAGTTCCGCGAGGGCAGTGACAAGGGCTTCATCTCGGGAGACGGCCGAGTCGTCGAGATCCCCGCGGGCGAACGCGGCGAGCCCGTGGCGTTCACCGGCGTGTCTGAGCTGGGTGAGACGCTCTCGAGCGAGGAGTATCTCGGCGAGGTGCTCGTCGTGAACTTCTGGTACGCCGGGTGCGCCCCGTGCCGCGCCGAGGCGGCCGACCTCGAGGCCGTGCACCAGCAGTATGCCGGGGCGGGCGCGAGCTTCATGGGCGTGAACATCTACGACCAGCCCGATACCGCGTTGACCTTCGCCAAGGAGTACGGCGTCACCTACCCGAGCGCGATGGCCACTGGTGACGGTCCGCTGAAGATGGCGTTCGCGGCGGTGGCGCCCCTGCAGGCGACCCCGACCACCCTCGTCATCGATGCGAGCGGCCGCGTCGCCGCCCGCATCGTCGGGCCCATCGAGGGCACCTCGACGTTGAGCACGCTCGTGCGCGACACGATCGCCGAGGGCGCTGCAGCGGACGAGGGCGCCGAGGGGACCGGCTCGGCGGAGAACGGGCCGTGAACCCCGGGCAGATCATCTTCGATGGCAGCCTGCTCCTCGCGATCGGCATCTCGATCGCGGCGGGCCTCATCTCGTTCCTCTCGCCCTGCGTGCTGCCGCTCGTGCCCGGGTACCTCGGCGTGCTCTCGGGGATGACGGAGGGCGAAGACAATCCCGCGCTCCGCGCCGGGGCGGGCACCGCCAGTGCTGCTGACACTGCGGGCGCTGCCCACGCTGCGGGCGCCCCGGGCACCACGGTCGCCGCGCCGGCGCGCGCGTCGCGGACCCGCACAGCGGGCCGTGGTCGCCTGATGGCCGGCGTGCTGCTGTTCATCGGCGGCTTTACCGCGGTGTTCGTGACGATCTTCGTGCTCGGCGGCACCGTCGGCCTGTTCTTCATCGAGTACAGCGATCTCATCACCCGGGTGATGGGCGTCATCGTGATCGCCCTCGGTCTCGTCTTTCTCGGCGCGTTCGGCTTCGCGCAGCGCACCATGCGCCCGGAGTTCCGTGGCCGGGCAGGCCTGCTCGGCGCGCCGCTCCTCGGGGTCGCGATGGGGATCGGCTGGGCGCCGTGCATCGGCCCGACCATGGGCTCGATCCTCGCGCTGTCGATCAACACCGGCGATGTCGGCCGGGCGGCGACGCTCGGGGTGGCGTACTCGCTGGGCCTCGGCATCCCGTTCATCGTCATCGCGCTCGGCTTCGGCTGGGCGGCGAAGTCCCTCGCATTCCTGCGGCGGCATATTCGGGTGATCAACCTCGTCGGCGGTGGCCTGCTGGTCGTTCTGGGCCTGCTCATGGTGACCGGCTTGTGGAACGAGATCATGTCGCGACTGGCTTCGGTCGTCAGCAGTGTGCAACTTCCCCTCTAAGGATCAGGCAATGGAACAGCAAGCACGAAGCACCGACCCGATGCGGCCAGCCGATCACATCGACGGCGCAAGCGGCGGGTCGGCCGCGCCCGAGGGGGCGGTGTCGAAGGATGGCGGCGTCGCCTCGCCGGCCCTCGGGTTCGTGGGTTGGATGCGCTGGGGCTGGCGCCAGCTGACCAGCATGCGCACGGCGCTGATTCTGCTGCTGCTGCTCGCCATTGCGGCGATCCCGGGCTCGCTCGTGCCGCAACGCTCGGCCGACCCCAACGGCGTGGTCGAGTATTACAGCAACTACCCCGAGCTCGCCCCGTTCCTCGACTCGATCAGCATGTTCGATGTCTATGCGTCGCCCTGGTTCTCGGCGATCTACATCCTGCTGTTCATTTCGCTCATCGGCTGCGTGCTTCCGCGCACCAAGCACCACTGGCAGGCGCTGCGCTCGCAGCCGCCGCGCACCCCGGCGCGTCTGGCGCGTCTGGCCGACTTCCGCACGCGCGAGTGGCGCCTTGCTGGTGCCGCGGGGAGCGAGGCAGTGGGTAGCGAGGCCGCGGCTGGCGGCACCGCGGGTGGCGACACGCTGCCGGGCGAAACGCTGCCCGGCGACACGCTGCCGGGCGAAGACGCGGCTGCCGCGGCATCCCGAGCCATCGACCTCGCACAGAAGCAGCTGCGATCGTCGGGTTATCGGGTGGCTCGCTACGACTCGCGCGGCACCTTCTCGGTCTCGGCCGAGCGCGGGTACCTGCGCGAGAGCGGCAACCTCGTCTTCCACGCCGGCCTCGTCGGGGTGCTGGTCGCGGTGGGCATCGGCGGCGGGCTCGCCTACACCGGCCAGCGCGTGGTGATCGAGGGGACGTCGTTCACGAACACGCTCCTCGATTACAGCTCGTTCAACCCCGGCCGCTTCGTCGACACCGACAACCTGCCGCTGTACTCGCTCACGCTCGACGAGTTCACGCTCGACTACGAGGTCGAAAACCAGCATGCGATCGGCATGGCCACCAACTTCGTCGCGCACGTGTCGACCCAGCACCCGGGGGAGGAGCCCAAGCGCGAGGTTGTGCAGGTGAACAAGCCCCTGAAGATCGACGGCAACAACATCTACCTGCTCGGCAACGGCTACGCGCCCACCATCACCGTGCGGGATGCCGCGGGTGAGGTTGTCTTCCACGACGACGTCGCGTTCCTGCCGCAGGACGACAACATGACCTCGCTCGGCATCGTCAAGGTCGCCGATGGGCTGCCCGTGCAGCTCGGCCTCGTCGGCTTCTTCTACCCGACCGTCGCCGAGCTGGAGTCGGGGGCGCTCACCTCCAGCTTCCCGGCGCTCGTGAGTCCGCGCCTCACGCTCGATGTCTACGAGGGCGACCTCGGCATCGACGACGGCGTGCCGCGCTCGGTCTACGCGCTCGACACGAGCGAGATGACCAAGCTCACGGGCCGCACGACCGACGTCGCGTCGCTCCAGATCGACCCGGGCCAAACGGTCGATCTGCCGAATGGGCTCGGCACGATCACGTTCGAGAACGCGCAGCCGATGGGCGAGAACTACCTGAAGTCGGTCAAGCGCTTCGTGTCGCTGCAGGTGCACCACGACGACTCGGCGACCTGGGTGCTCGTGTTCGCGCTCCTGAGCCTTGCCGGCCTGCTGACGGCGCTGTTTGTGCCGCGCCGCCGCATGTGGGTGAAGGCGACGCCGGATGCCTCGGGTACCGGTGTGCGCCTGGAATACGCGGCGCTTGCGCGCGGCGACGATCCCACCCTCGCCGCTGCGGTCGAGGCGCTCGAGCGCAGCCACGGGGCCTCGCTCGGGATCCCGGCCGACGCCGCCGAGCCGACGACCGATGCCGCCGGGCCGACGACGAAGTAGTCGCAGCACGACCTCCTTGCAACATCTCAGCGCGCAACCCCTGGAAGCGCGAAAAACCGAAAGCGTAGGATGAAAACCATGCCCACCGCTCTGACTCTCGATGACGCCTCAGTGCTGCTGATCTGGACCGCGGTCGTCTTGTACGCCCTCTCCTTTATCGCCTACGCGGTCGACCTCGGCGCGCGCTCGGCGGCCGCGACCGACGCGAAGGATGCCGCCGGACGTGGCGAGCAGGCTCGCGAGCTGGTCGGTGCCGGTGCCGCTGCCGCTGGTGCTGGTGCTGGTGCTGGTGCTGGCTCGGTATCGGTCGAGTTCGGTGACAGGGTCACGGCCACCGCCGTCGCACCGCCGAGCCGCGGCGCAGGCGCCGGCAGCGCCGCCGGTCGCGCGGCGACGGGTGCCGGATCGGGTGCTGGCGAGGCATCCACCCCCAAGCGGATGGTGATGGCACGCATCGGTACGACGCTGATGGTGCTGGCGTTCCTCTTCCACCTCGGCGGCACGATCACCCGCGGCATCGCGGCCGAGCGGGTGCCGTGGTCGAACATGTATGAGTTCGCGATGACCGGCACGCTCATGATCGTGTTGGTGTATCTCGTGGTGCTCATCCGCTACGACCTGCGCTACCTCGGCGTGCTCATCGCGGGGCTCGCCCTCGTGCTGCTCGGCGGTTCGGCCGTGACCTTCTATGTCGAGGTCGTGCCGCTGGCGCAGCCGCTGCGCTCTGTGTGGCTCGTGATCCACGTGTTCGTGGCGACCCTCAGCACCGCCTTCTTCGCCCTTGCATTCGGGCTGTCGGTTCTGCAGCTGCTCCAGGCGCGTCGCGAGCGCCTCGAGACGCAGCCCGATGCCAAGCCGCTCGCCCGCGGCTTGCGCTTCCTGCGCACGCTTCCCGGTGCCGATGCGCTCGAGAGCCTCGCGTACCGCTTCGCCATCATCGGCTTCGCGTTTTGGACCTTCACGCTCATCGCCGGCTCGATCTGGGCCCAGGATGCCTGGGGTCGGTACTGGGGCTTCGACACCAAGGAAGTCTGGACCTTCGTGATCTGGGTGCTGTATGCCGGCTACATTCACGCGCGTGCCACGCGTGGCTGGCGCGGTAACCGCTCGGCGTGGCTGTCGATCATCGGCTTCAGCGCGGTGATCTTCAACTTCACCATCGTGAACATGTTCTTCAAGGGCCTGCACGCCTACAGCGGTCTGACGTAGGCCTCCGCGCTGGTGCCCGCGGGACGGGGTGCGCTGCTGGTGCCCTGCGCCCCCGCGCTGGGCGGCGTTGGTGTCCCCGCCCCGCGTGCGTAGCCGCTGGTGTCCCGCGGGGTCGGGGTGCGCCGCGCTGGTGCCCTGCGCCCCCGCCTCGGGTGCCCTCGTGGCTGTGGCCGATGCAGGCCCGCGGGTGAAACACCAGAATTGCGCCGAGACACCCTGCGACGCGTGGTGTTTCGGCGCGATCGTGGTGTGTCACCGGCCTGCCCTGCGGCCCGGTGGCCGGCGTGTGCCCAGGGCTAGTGCAAGCCCCGGTGGTCGGCGTGTGCGCTGACCAGCACACACGCCAGCGCCCAGCGGCACCCGCACTACGCGGCACCCGCCCTACGCGCCGCCCGTACTACGCGGCGCCCGCACTACGCGGCGGCCGCCACGAGCCGCCCGCCTACGCGGCGGCTGCCACGAGCCGCGCCGCAGACGCCGTGCGGCGGCGCGAGACGGCGAACACCGAGACCGCGAACGCCAGCACGGCGAACACGATCAGCCCGGCGACGCCGGCGCCGATCCCCGCAGCGCCGCTGAGGGCGCCGAGCATGGCCTGGTACGCGGCCGCGGTGGGCATGACGCCAGCGATCGCGGTGAGCATGCCGGGCACGGTCGAGACGACCCCGGTCGCTACGACCAGCACCGCGACGGCCGCCGCGATCCACCGACCGATGCCGCCGAATGCGGCGACGAGCGCCTGGTTCACCGCGGCGAACGCCACCCCTGCGAGCACGCACAGCGCGGCGAAGCCGAACCACTCACCCCAGGCGTACGAGCCCGCGATCTGGACGACGCCGGCGACGAGGATGCCCTGGACCGCGCCGATCACGGCACCGGGCACGAAGCCGCGAGCCGCGAGCGCGAGCGACGAGCTGCGCGAGGTGAGCGCGCGACGGCTCGAGGCCTGCAGCACGATGTAGGTGCCGATGGCGCCGATCCACAGCGCCAGCACCGAGAGCAGCGGGATGGCCGAGGCGCCGAACAGCGAGCTGCCGGCAGCGTTGGTTCCGACGGGATTGCTGACGACCTCGGCCAGGCTTGCGCGCTGCTGCTCATCGTAGGCGGGGAGGGCGGCGACGGCCTGATCGAGGCCGCTCGCCAGCTCGTTCGCGCCATCGCCGATCGCGCTGATGCCATCGGCGAGCGCCGTCGCGCCGTTGCCGAGCTGCGTCGCGCCCGACTGCAGCTGGGTCGCACCGCCGGCGAGTTCGCGCGCGCCCGATGCCGAGGCACCGATGCCGCCGGCGATCGTGTCGAGTCCGGCGCCGAGGCCCTGCGTCTCGTTCGCGATGGTGCGCAGCCCGGCGACGAGCTGGGCGGTTGCGGGGGCTGCCGACTCCGCGAGCTGCTTGAGGCCGGCCGCCAACTGGTCGGCCATGCCCTTGGCCGTCTCAAGCGACCCGGAGATCGCCGCGGATTGCCCCGCGGCCGCGGCGACGCGGTCGCAGTATGCCTGCGCCCCACCCGTCTCGGCCATGCAATCGGCGCTGAGCGAGGAGAGCGTGCTGTTCAGGCCGCCGAGCTCGCCGGCGGCGTTTTGCACCTCGTTCCATGCGGCCATCGCGAGGTCGATCAGCGGCTGCGGCAGCGTGGGGGTCTGCGAGACCTGGTCGGCGGTGCCGTGCAGCGCGCCACCGAGCTGCTTCGCGCCGCCCGCTGCGTCGCGGGTGCCGCCGGCGAGCTGGTCGAGCCCGCCGCCGAGCGCGTTCGCGCCGTCGGCGATCCCGCCCGCACCGCCGGCGATGCCGTGTGCGCCGTCGCCGAGGGCGAGGGCGCCGGTGCGTGCCTCGTAGGCGCCGGTGCCAAGTTTGCCCGCGCCTGTTGCCGCCTCGCCGAGCTGGTCGCCGAGCGTCGTGAAGCCGAGGAACACATTCTCGAGATAGATCTGCGAGAGCTGGGTGCCCATCACATCGGCGGCGGTCTGCGTCACCTGCGCGGTGATGGCGTCGTCGACGATCAGGCTGTTCTTCGGGGTCTGCACCTCAATGACCGCCTGCGTCGCGGTATCGGGGTTCGCGGTCGAGGTCGCCGCCGAGGAGAAGTTCTCGGGAATGGTCACGACGGCGCTGAACGTGCCGTCGGCGAGGCCGGACGCGGCATCCTCGGTGTTCGAGATGATCCAACTGAGGTTGCTGTCAGCGTCGCCACCGTCGACGAGCCCCGCGGTGAGCTGGCGGCCGAGCGGCACGTACTGGCCGTCGATCGTGACCGGCTCGTCGTTGTTCACGATCGCCGCCGTGATGTTCTCGAGGCGCTCGGTCGGGTTGTACAGCGCCGCGACCAGCACGCCGCCGATCAGCACGGGCAGCAGAATCACCCCGAGCACGGTCAGCCAGGTGATGGGACGGCGCGTGCGGGCGCGTTCGATGGGAAGGGTCATGCGGGCACCTCGGTGGTCGCTGCGGTCGCTGTGGAACCGGAAGAAGCTGTGGAGACGGCGGATGCGTCGGACGATGCGTCGGACGACGCGGCGGCCGCGTGCGCGGCGCTCGGGTCGTGTGGTCGGGGGATGTCGCGGCGCGGCGACGCGGGTCGCGAGAGGTCGAGCGTGCCGACGTGCTCGATTCCGGCATCGGCCAGCAGCTCGCGGGCGAGCTCGGCATCGCCGGCTCCGACCACGAGGGTGAACGGCTGTGCGGCAGTGCGGGCGCGGGCCGCGGCATCCCGCAGCTCGGAGGCGAGCTGGTCACGCACGGCGGGGTCGATGGCCGCGTCGATGCCGTCGATCACGACCAGGCGCGGGGCGCCCTTCAGTGCGTGCCGGAGCTCGGCGGCGGGCTTTCGGCCCTCGTGGAGGAGTGCGATGCCAACCTTCGAGCGCACCCACATGGCGCCGCTCGGCAGCAGCTGACCGTTGACCTTGAGCGTGCCGGAGCTCGGCGCGAGGCGGCCCGCGAGGGTGAGCATCAGGGCGTGGATGCTGCGCCGCTCGGCACCCGTGATCACCAGGGTCTCGCCGGGCTCGATGCGCAACGAGACGCCCTTGAACAGGGTGACACCGCGCTCGCGCAGCCCCACCTCGTGGCCCACGACGCGCGCCGTGGAGTGCGGTTCGGGCCAATCGGCCAGTGCGATCTCGCGCTGTACGGCCTCGCCCTCCACGTCGAAGTGGGGGAGGATGCGCCCGAGCCACTTCGGCATCCACCAGGCGCGGGCACCCAGCAGCGCCAGCACGGCAGGCACGAGCGTCATGCGCACGACGAACGCGTCGACGGCCACACCGACGGCGAGCCCCAACGCGATGGGCTTGATGTTGTGGTCGCCCTCGGGGACGAACGCGGCGAACACCGCGAACATGATCAGTGCTGCGGCGGTGACGACACGGGCCGAACCGACAAAGCCCGACTCGATCGCCGCGCGCGCCGAGGCGTTCGGGTCCTCGTGCGGGCGCTCGGCGCGCCGGTGGACGTAGTCCTCCCGCATGCGGGCGACGAGGAACACCTCGTAGTCCATCGCGAGCCCGAACAGCACGCCCATGAGCACGATCGGCAGGAAGCTGATGATGGGGCCGACGGTCGAGACGTTCAGCAGCTCGGCGAACCACCCCCAGCCGAACACCGCGCCGACCGCGCCGAAGGCGGCGCCGACCGAGAGCAGGTAGCCGAGGGTGGCCTTGATCGGCACCCAGATCGAGCGGAAGACGATGGTGAGCAGCACCAGCGAGAGCCCGATGACGAAGAGGCCGAACGGTATCAGTGCGCCGGCGAGACGGTCCGAGATGTCGATCGCGACGGCGGTGAAGCCGGTGACCTTGATGTCGATCCCGAACTCTTCCAGCCAGCGATCGTGCTGCGCGCGCAGCTCGCGCACGAGCTCGGCCGTGGCCGGGTCATCGGGGGCCGTGGTCGGGATGACCTGCACGATGCCGGTGTCGGCGGTCTCGTTCGGCGTTGCCAGGGCGATGGTCTTGACGCCGGGGATCAGGGCAACGTCGGCGGCGAGCTCGTCCATGAGGCCGAGCGGGTCGGTGCTGGTGACGATCGTGCCGGTGAGGATCAGCGGACCGTTGAATCCGACGCCGAAGTGCTCGGAGGCGAGGTCGTAGTTCTGACGCGCCTGGCTCTCGGCCGGCAGCATGCCGGCGTTGGGCAACGCGAGGCCGATCCCGCTGATCGGGATGGCGGCGACGCCGAGGCCGGCGATCACCGCGACGGTGGTGACGATCGGATGCTTCGTGACCAGGCGTACCCACCGGCGGGCGAAGCCGATCTTGGGTGTGGCGTCCGCGGGGGTCGCGGCATCCACCGAGCCCGCGGGACGCGCCGTACCGGGGCGCACCCACCGCGTTCGCCCCGGCCCTCCGCGCGCGGCGCGACGGACGTGCGGCGCGGCCGGCGACGCGGCCCTTGACCAGGCCGAGGAGTGCGGGGGTGAGGGTGAGGGCGACGAGCACGGCGATCGCGACGGCGACGGCCGCGGCGATGCCCATCGTGGTGAGGAAGGGGATGTTCGCGAAGGAGAGCCCGACGAGGGCGATCAGGACCGTGACGCCGGCGAAGACGACGGCCGAGCCCGCGGTGCCGGTCGCGCGCGCGGCCGACTCCTCGAGCTCCACGCCGCCGCGAACCTGGTCTTGGTGGCGCGCGATGATGAACAGCGTGTAGTCGATGCCGACCGCGAGCCCGAGCATGAGCGCGAGGAGGGGCGTGGTGGCCGAGATCGGCGCGAACGCCGTGGCGAAGAAGATGAGCGCCATCGACAGCCCGACGCCGAGGATCGCGGTCAGCAGGGGGAGCCCCGCGACGACGAAGGAGCGGAAGGTCACGATCAGCACGAGGAGGGCGATGATGAGACCGATGGCCTCGGTGATCGTGATGCCGGGCATCTCCTGCGAGAAGAGGTCGCCGCCGAGGGTGACGACGCTGCCCTCCGGGAGCGCCGTTTGCAGCTGCTCCGTGATTCGCTCGAGCTCGTCGTAGCTCGTCTCCGTCACGGCGGAGGCTTGCCCGTCGAACTGGAGGCGCACGATGGCTGCGTCGCCGCGCTCGGAGATGAGGCCGTCGACCATCTCGGAGAACGGGTTGTTCGCGGCGCTGACCTGCGTGAGCGCCTCGAACTGCTCGACGGCGGTCTCGATGGGTTCGCGGTAGGCCGGCTCGGAGATCGGCGCCTCCTCGTCGGTGATGATCACCAACTGGGCGCTCGTGCCGCTGACCTGCGGGAAGGTCCGGGCGAGCTGGTCGAGCCCGGCCTCGGATTCGGTTCCGGGGATCGAGAACGAGTCGTCGGTGCCCGCGCCGAGCGTGAGCGCACCGGTGCCGGCAAGGCCGAGGAGGAGGACCCACGCGACGACGACGCGCCACGGGTGCCGATACGACCAGCGACCAAGCGCAGCAAGCAGTGTGGACACGGTGCCTCCGGGGGCGAATCAGGAGCTGGGGGAGTGGATACACCGATGTATCCGATACAGGGTTGTATCGTAACAGTGGCGCCGCACCCGTCGCTGAATGTGGCGTGTGAGAATTGGTCGCCGGGGCACTGTGCCCGCGGGCCGCGCGTCCGGGCGATGCGCGCGGAACGCACGGGCGCGAGCACACGACAGGGAGTTGCATGGTCACCGACGCAGCCGAGCGCGAGCCGACGCAGCGCCGTGAGCGCACCCGGCGGCGGCTCATGGATGCCGCCGCGATCGAGTTTGCGACCTCGGGCCTTGACGGCACCTCGGTGGAGTCGATCTGTGAGCGCGCCGGCTACACGCGCGGCGCGTTCTACTCGAACTTCGAGACCAAGGACGAGCTGTTTCTGCAACTTGCCGGTCGCGTCGCGCGCGAGCAGGTCGAGGCGGTCGAACGTCGGGTGCGCGAGCTCGCTGCGGGTGGCGCGAGCGTGGTGTCGCGGCTCACGCCGATCGAGATCGTGCAGCGGGTGCTCGAGGTCTCAGGGGACGCCCACTCCACGATTCTGCTGATGGGCGAGATTCGGGTGCGCGCCCTGCGCAACCCCGAGATCGCGGCCGCCTACCTCTCGCTCTCCGAGGAGCTCGTGAAGAGCGTCGCGCGGCTGATCCACGAGCTGCGCTCGGCCCACGGGCTCACCTTCCGCGCCTCCGACGCGGAGGCCGCTCGCCTTCTCATCTCATTTTATGAGAGCGCCTCTGCCAACGCGGCGATGGTCGGCCTCGACGACGCGGCGATCGCGGCGCGCGTGGGCGACGAGATCGCCGGGCTTGTGCTCCTGCTCGTGGAGGCACCGCAGGGCTGAGCGCCGGTCGCGCTGCGCGGGGCTTGGGCCGCGTGAGCGTTGCCTTGAGCCGCGCGAGTGCGCTCGTGCGCGCTGCGCTCGTGCGCGCTGCGCTCGTGCGCGTGTGCGTTGCGTGCGTCAGCGCGTGGATGCCGCAGCCAGCACCGCGTGGCAGCGCTCGAGTCGCGACATCCACCAGTCGCGTCGATCGGCCGGGGCGGCGAGCGCATCGAGGCGTGCGGGGTCGGGCTCGACGCGGCCGACGGTGATCTTGCCGTTGACCGGGCGCACGGCCGGCACCGCGATGTCTTCGACGAAGAGCGAGGAGGTGCCGAGCCCGCAGTCGTAGTCGAGGCTCGGGAGGGCGGCGGCGAGGGCGGCGCCCATCGAGAGGCCGATCGACGTGTCGACGGCGCTTGAGACGACGGCGGGCAGCCCCGCCTCGGCGACGATCGCGAGCGCCCGGTGCAGGCCACCGAGGGGCTGCGCCTTGATGACGATGATGTCGGCGGCCCCGGCGCGGGCCACCGCCAGCGGGTCCTCGGCGCGGCGAACGCTTTCGTCTGCGGTGATCGGGATGCCCATGTGCTTGATGCGGCGGCGCACCTCGGCCAGCTCGGCGATGCTCGCGCAGGGCTGCTCGACGTATTCGAGGTCGTACTCGGCGAGGGCGTGGATCGCGTGCTCGGCCTCGTCCACGTTCCACGCGGCGTTCACGTCGATGCGCACCCGGCCCTCGGGCCCGAGCAGCTCGCGCACGATGCGCACGCGGGCGATGTCATCGGCGAGGCTCTGCCCGCGCTCGGCGACCTTCACCTTGGCGGTGCGGCAGCCCTCGAAGCGGGCGAGCACCTCGGGCACTCGCTCGGCAGCGATCGCCGGCACCGTCGCATTCACGCCGATCTCGTGCCGCACCGCGGTGGGCGGCTCGCTCCAGCCGAACTCGATTGCGCTCGCGAGCCAGGTGGATGCCTCGGCATCCGCGTACTCCGCGAAGGGTGAGAACTCGGTCCAACCGGCGGGGCCGCGCAGCAGCAGTGCCTCGCGTACCTCGATGCCGCGAAAGCGCGCGGCCATCGGCAGCGCCACCACGCGCGCGCTCTCGCGCAGCTCGTCCAGGGTGGGCAGGGCGATGGGTCCGCTGGTGGCCTCGGGGCCGGTGTCGGTGCTCATGCGACCATCATGCCCCCTCGGCGAATCGTGCGACGACGTGAAGTCGTTCGGTGCGGGGATGCCCGGCATGGAGACATTCGGCGCGAGCACATTCGACGCGAAGACGTCTGACGCGGGCATGCTCGAAGCGGAGGCGCCCCCGGCGCCGCCGACCCAGTGCGCAGGGACGCGCGGCCTTCGATCAGAACGGTGCGGGCTCTTCGGCCGCGGCACGCGCGTGACCGGCGTCCGCCCGCGTGAGGTGGTCGTTCCATTCGTCTTCGGGTTTGAACATCACCGATGATGTTGGCACGTCCGGATACACACGGCCGGTGGGACTTGTCCATTCGAGGATGCCGCCGGGTCTTTGGACTACTCGCCATGAGGTTTGGTGTTTCAGGGTGTGGTGTCCGCGACAGAGGTGGGCGAGGTTGTTCTCGCGTGTGCGGCCGCCGTGGGCGTAGTCGATGGTGTGGTCGATGTCGGAGCGGTGTACGGGTTGTCGACACCCGGGGAATCGGCAGTGCTGGTCGCGAACCTGCAGGGTGCGCCGCAGCTGCACGTTGGGGGTGTAGCGGTCGACGGCGAGCACGGCACCGCTGATCGGGTCGGTGAGGACGCGATCCCAGCCGGAGCTTGCGCCGGCGAGGCGCCGGGCGGTGTCGGCATCGATCGGCCCCACGCCCGCGAGGCTCGCGGGTGTGTCTGCCTGGCCGAGGAGCGAGAGCACGGGGACGGTGACCTGCACGTGCGCGGTGATCGCACCGAGCCCTGCGAGCAGGGGGTTGTCGGCGGTGCCAGCGGCGTCGGTGTCGGCGCCACCGTGCGCGTGCCCAGCGGGGTCGCCGGTGAGGAGCAGATCGGCGAAAATATCGGCCCGCACCTCGTCGATCGACCGCGCATCACCGTCAAGAAACCCCGACCCGGGCTCGCCGCGAAGCCCGGACAGTTGGTCGGAAAACTTGTCTGGCCTCAGCCCGGGCCAAAACGGCGACTGCCCCGCTGCCTCGAGCCCCGCGGGACCAAGCCCCGATGGGTCAACCCCCGCGCCGACTCCGGCATGCGCGCCGGTACCCACTCGCGGGCCGGTGCCGCTCACCGAAGCGCCGTCAGTGCGGCGAGCGGTGCTGCGCCGGGCATCCTTCACCTGGCGGGCCATCTGCCGCACCCGATCCAGCACGCCGTGGGCCACCACGGTGGGGAGGGTCGCGATCAGCTCGGACATTCCGTCGGGCAGGTCGTTGACCCGCAACCCGCGACAGGCCGTCGCCGCCTGGTGGCGTTCGGTGAATGTGCTCGGGTGCACCCGCTCTGCCGTGTTCCGAGCGAAGGCGCGCACCCGGCCCGGCGCCTCACGCTCCGCGTATGGCAGCACGAGCTCCTCGAACGCACACCGCGCCTGCGGTGTGGGAAGGTGTGCGCCCGCATCGATGATGCCCGACACATGCCCCCGATGAATGCGTCCCTCCGCGAGCGCGGCAAGCGTGCCCGAGAACTCCTCCACCAGCGTGTCACCCGAGCCGAGCCGAGCATGCGTGCCACCGTGCGATCGCTGATTCTGAGCGCGGCCGCGAAGTCCGCCGCGACTGCACGATACGGCAACTCAGACACCCGACTGGACGCCTCACCCCGCAGCGACGCCGCGCCTGCGATCTGCGATACCCGGTGCATGATGACGGCCTCACGCGCCTGCCGTGCACCCTCCAGCGCCTGCAGTGCGACCATCTCGTCGCGAAGCGCATCAAGCTCGGCCACCTCATCCGGTGTGTAGTCGCTGCTCCCCGTGCGCTTCATGCCTCCATTCTCCCAAGAAATCGCACATAAAGACAGGCATAAGGCGATTCTGTGGAGAACTTCTTAGAAGAAAAATTCTAAGAAAGAGTGGGGTTTCAGCAAGAGCCCGCAACATGACCGCTCGGCACAACCGCACCGCACCGCACCGCTCGGCACCCACCGCACCGCTCGGCACCCACACCCCACCACCACCCACCACCACCCACACCAACCCCGCCACACAGCGACGCCCGCAATGCGCTGCGCCTAGGCTGGAGCCATGATCTCTGAGCTCTTCGACCCGGCGGAATGGGAGCTGGCGCCCGGCGCGGCATCCTTCACCGACATCACCGCGCATGTCTCGAAAGACGGACGCATCGCCCGCATCGCGTTCAATCGCCCGGAGGTGCGCAACGCGTTTCGCCCGCACACCGTCGATGAGCTCTACCGTGCGCTCGACGGCGCTCGCCAGGACGCGCGGGTCGGGGTCATCCTGCTCACCGGCAACGGTCCGAGCGCGAAGGACGGTGGCTGGGCGTTCTGCTCCGGCGGCGACCAGCGCATTCGTGGCCGCGACGGCTACAAGTACTCGGAGACCGAGTCGGCTGAGGGGGTCGACGCCGCGCGCGCCGGTCGCCTGCACATCCTCGAGGTGCAGCGCCTGATCCGCTTCATGCCGAAGCCCGTGATCGCCGTGGTGCCGGGCTGGGCGGCCGGCGGCGGACACTCCCTGCACGTCGTGTGCGACCTCACGATCGCCTCGGCCGAGCACGGCCGCTTCAAGCAGACCGATGCGGACGTCGGCTCGTTCGACGCGGGCTACGGCAGCGCGTATTTCGCGCGCCAGGTCGGCCAGAAGTTCGCGCGCGAGGTGTTCTTCCTCGCCGAAGAGATCTCGGCACAGCGCGCATACGAGATGGGCGCGGTCAACAAGGTCGTGCCGCACGCCGAGCTCGAGGTAGAGGCGATCCGCTGGGCCCGCACGATCCTCACCAAATCCCCCACCGCGATCCGCATGCTCAAGTACGCCTTCAACGCGGTCGACGACGGGCTCGTGGGGCAGCAGGTGTTCGCCGGCGAGGCCACGCGCCTCGCGTACGGCACTGATGAGGCCGTGGAGGGCCGCGACTCGTTCCTCGAGAAGCGCGATCCCGACTGGTCGGCATACCCCTGGTACTACTGACGTGCGGCTCGAGACCCTCCACAGCGACGACCCCCGCGACGTACTGCGCGCCCTGCGCGGGGCGGTGCTCGGTGCCGGTCCCGCGATCGCATTCGGGCTGCCGGTCGGTGGCGTGGATGCCGCAGGCCACCCCCGCACGATCGACGTGCCCGCCGGCACGGGCGTGGTCGTCACCACATCCGGCTCGAGCGGTGTGCCGAAATCAGTCGTGCTCAGCCGCAGCGCGCTGACCTCGAGCGCCCTGTCGACCGCCGCGCGCATCGGAGAAGGGGCCTGGCTGCTCGCGCTGCCCGCCAGCTACGTCGCGGGGCTGCAGGTGCTCGTACGTTCGCTCGTGCAGGGCCACGAGCCGGCGATCCTCAGCGGCAGGTTCACGCCGGAGGCCTTCACCGCCGCGGCGCTGGGCATGGCCTCGTCGGTCGGGGGTGTGCGCGTGCCGAGCTACACCTCGCTCGTGCCCGCCCAGCTGGCAACCCTGCTCGATGCGGCCCCGCACGACCGGGCGGTCGCCGACGCACTTCGCTCGTTCGAGGCGATCCTGATCGGCGGGCAGGCGCTGCCGGCGGCGCTCGCGGCCCGCGCCGACGACTTCGGCGCCCGGATCGTGCGCACCTACGGCTCGAGCGAGACCGCGGGCGGCTGCGTCTACGACGGCGTGCCGCTCGATGGCGTCCGCGTTCGCGAGGTCGGCGGCGAGCTGCAGCTGGGTGGGCCGACGCTGGCCGATGGATACCTCGGCAATCCCGAGCTCACCGCCGAGGTCTTCGTCGTCGAGGCCGGCGAGCGCTGGTACCGCACCGGCGACGCGGGCGCCTTCGAGGGCGGTGTCGTCTCGGTCACGGGCCGGCGCGACAACGTGATCATCAGCGGCGGCATCAACGTCTCGCTCGACCGGGTCGAGGCGGCCGTGCACTCGGTGCCGGGGCTCGAGCGCGCGGTCGTGATCGGCGTGGGCGACGATCGCTGGGGCGAGGCGAGCGTGATCGTGGTGGGCGCGGAGCCTGGTGCCGCGGGCATCGATACCGCGGCGGCACTCGAGGCTGCGCGCGCTGCCGTCGCCGAGGCGGTCGGCCCGCAGGCGCGGCCCCGCCAGCTCGAGGTCGTGTCACCGCTGCCGATGCTCAGCTCGGGCAAACCTGATCGCCGGGCGCTGCGCGCGCTGTTCGCGCAGTAGGGGCGGCCCGCGGGCGCCGCACCGCCCCCGTGCGCCGCAAACCCTAGGATGCTTGACGTGGCAGCAAACTCTCGCAACAAGCGCAAGAACCCGAAGCACCGCGCGCAGAAGCCGCGCGGCAACCCGCAGAAGGCGCACGTCGCCCGCGCGCCGCAGGCCGTGAAGCCCGCGACGCTGCGCGACTGGATCGGCGCCGCGCGTCTTCGCACGCTGCCGCTCGCGATCGCGCCGGTGCTGATCGGCACGGGAGCCGCCACGCTCGTGACGGTCGAGCTGCGCTGGCTCATGGCCCTCGCGTGCCTCATCGTCGCGCTCGCGCTGCAGATCGGCGTCAATTACGCGAACGACTACAGCGACGGCGTCCGCGGCACCGACGATTTCCGGGTGGGTCCCGCCCGCCTCACCGGGTCGCGCAAGGCGGCGCCGCGCACGGTGCTGACCGTCGCGTTGGCGTTCTTCGCGCTCGCGGCGGCCGCGGGCCTGGCCATCGTCATCGCCTCGCAGCTGTGGTGGCTGCTCGCGGTGGGGGCCGCCTGCATCGTGGCCGCGTGGTTCTACACGGGCGGCAAGCGTCCCTATGGATACGCCGGACTCGGCGAGCTGTTTGTGTTCGTGTTCTTCGGTCTGGTCGCGACGGTCGGCACCACCTATGTGCAGGCGAGCATCGTGCCGCAGGAGGCGTGGTTCGGGGGCGTCGCCGCGGGTCTGCTCGCCTGTGCGGTGCTGCTCGCGAACAACCTGCGCGATATCGACCAGGATCGCGTCGCCGGCAAGCGCACGCTCTCGGTGCGCATCGGGAAGCGCGCGACGCAGGTGCTGTTCACGCTGTTCGTGCTGATCCCGTTCGTGATCGCCGTGCTGCTCACGCCGTTCTATCCGATCGCGTGGCTGGTGCTGCTCGCCCTGCTCGCGGGCCTGCCCGCCATCCTCATCGTCTGGACGTATCGCGAGCCGCGCGAGCTGGTGGTGTGCCTCGCGCTCACGTCATTGACCGCGCTGGCGTACGGCGCCGGGCTGTTCTGGGCGTTCTTCGGCTGACGCCGGTCGCTCCGGGGGCGGTGCCACCCGTTCGCTCTCGTCGAGCCGCACCCCGCGACGGCGTCAGGCCGGAGTCGCGCCCCGCGACGGCGTCAGGCCGGAGCCGCGCCCCGCTACGGCGCCGGGTTCGCGTCCGAGGGCCCGTCGGTCGCGTCCAAGACCGCGTCTTCCACGTCGTCGTCGGTGACCTTGGCGCGCTTCTGTCGCGCGGCATAGATCCGCGTCGACACCTCCTCGCGCGGGCGGCGCAGGAAGAGGATCGAGAGGCTCGCGCCGATCGCGGCGGCCATGATCGCGGCCACCCACGGCATGCCGGGGAACAGGAACCACAGGATGACCAACGGCACGAGGAATGCCAGCAGGCGCAGAAGCGTGTAGACGAGAACGGGCCGAGAAGTCACCCGACAAGTCTACGTGCGGGATCGCGCGCGTTCTGGGGGCTCCCTGGGAGTGGCGTCACCCACAGCCGGCGCAGATGTGCGAAGCCTAAGATGAGCGTGTGGTCCGCGTCTTGATTGTGCTCGCCGTTCTGGCTGTGGTGTTCGTCATCATCAGCCTTGTCGACTGCGCGATGCAGCCAGCGACCCGCCATCGCGGCGTCTCGAAGCCGCTGTGGATCGTCATCATCGCGGTGCTTCCCGTCATCGGCGGTGTGCTCTGGTTCGTGATCGGCCGCGGCCGTGTCGACGGCCAGGCCATGCGCGCGCCCGATGACGACCCCGAGTTTCTGCGTCGCATGGCCGTGCCGAGCGACCAGGACGAGCGCATCCGCCGCCTCGAGGAGGAGCTTGCCAAGCTCGACGCCGAAGACGATGACCCCCGCTGGGGTGCGCACGGCGGCGGCCGCACCGGCGGTGCGCCGAAGGATCCCTCCGGTGCCAACGGCGGCTCGGCGGCGGGCTCGACCGGCCCCGCGCCCACGCCCGGTGCGAAGCCCGAGACCGAAGGTGACGAGCAGCACCGCGGAATGAACGGCTGAGCCGCGTGCAGCACGACGACGCCGTGCGCGGCGCGACGTTCCCCGCGGAACACGGCGACGCCCCCGCCCCCACGCCCTCGAGCGCGCTCGCCGAGGCGCGCACCATCGAAAGCCCCGCGACGGATGCCGCAGCGGCGCTGCTCTCGGAGCTGATCTCGCTCGGCCTTCGGCACATCGTCGTCAGCCCGGGCTCGCGCTCGCAGGCCCTCGCCCTGCTGGCGGCCGAACTCGAGCGCCGTGGCGACATCCAGTTGCACGTGCGCATCGACGAACGCGTCGCCGGCTTTCTCGCCCTCGGCATCGGCCGCGAATCCGGCGCCCCCGCCGCCGTGATCTGCACCTCGGGCACGGCCGCGGCAAACCTGCTGCCCGCAGCCCTCGAAGCCCACCACTCGGGCGTACCCCTCCTGCTGCTCACCGCCGACCGCCCGCCTGAGCTGCGCGGCGTCGGCTCGAACCAGACCACCGACCAGCTCGGCATGTTCGCGGGCCTCGCGACCGCCGGCCGACTCGTCGGGGTCGATGTGCCCGTGCCCACCGACACCGACGCCAGCGGCGACGGCGCGCAGAGTGCACGCTGGCGCGCGTGGGCGCACCGGGCGTGGGATGCCGCCACCGGTGCCGGACCCGCCCTCGCCACCCCCGGCCCCGTGCAGCTGAACCTCGGCCTGCGTGAGCCGCTCGCCGGCAGTCTTCCCACCTGGCTCGGCGCCCCGCATGCCCCCGACGGCACCGCCTGGCCGGTCGCCGAGACCGCTCGTGCCGCGCAGCCCCGCCTTGCGGTCACCCTGCCGCGCGGAGCGCGCACGATCGTGCTCGCCGGCGCCGGCGCCGGCGTGGGCGCCGAGCAGCTCGCGCACGCGGGGGGCTGGCCGCTGATCGCCGAGGTGGTCAGCGGTGCGCGCTTCGGACGGCATCTCGTGCACGCATATCGCGCGCTGCTGCGCGACCCCGAGCTCGGCGGCCGGATCGAGCGGGTGGTGGTGTTCGGGCACCCGACGCTCAGCCGCGAGACCGCGGTCCTCGCCTCGCGCGCAGCCGTCGAGGTGATCGCCGTCGCCGGCACGGGCGAGCCCCTCAACCTCAACGGTGCGACCACGCACGCCGACACCGTGACCGTCGCCGACGGCGAGGTCGATCACGAGTGGCTCGGAGCGTGGATGCGCGCCTCGCAGGCGGCCGCCGTCGACCTGAGCCCGCCGGCCCCCGACCTTGCGGGCCTGCACTCGAGCGAGCCCGCCCGGCGCCTCGGCGCTGTTGCCGCCGAGCTCGACGCGCTCCGCCTCCCGCTCGATCGTGCCGGGCTCGTCGACGCCGTGTGGCGGGCGAGCTGGCCGCATGACCGGCTGCTGTTCGGCTCTTCGCGGCTCGTCCGCGTCGCCGATGAGGTGCTGCCCGGCAAGGCACTGACCGTGCACTCCAACCGGGGGCTTGCGGGCATCGACGGCACGATCGCGACCGGCCTCGGCATCGCGATCGCCAGCCAGCGCGACGGCGGCCCCGGCGTGACCCGCGTGCTCCTGGGAGACCTGACGCTGCTGCACGACGTCGGCGCGCTGCTGCTGCCCCCCACCGAGGCTGCACCGCGCATTCAGGTGATCGTCGGCAACGACGGCGGGGGAACGATCTTTGACGATCTCGAGGTCGCGGGCGTGGCATCCACCGCCGATATGCAGCGCGTGCAGTACACGCCGCACACCGTCGCCCTCGAGCAGCTCGCCCGCGCGTACGGGTGGGAGTATCACCGCGTCGACACGCGCTCGGCGCTCGACCAGGCACTCACCGCCGCGGTCGGTGTGCCCCAGCTGATCGAGGTGCCGCTCGCGCGCTGAGCACCGCGCCCGCACACGCGCCCGTCCCCATCCACGGGCGGGCGATCCCGGCCCGCGCTACGCCAGCGCGTCGACGATCGGCCGGAACTTCACGCGCGTCTCGATGAGCTCCGATTCGGGGTCGCTTCCGGCGACGATGCCCGCGCCCGCGTAAGCGGTGACGGGCAGCCGGTCGAACGCGCCGCTCGGCCCGGCGACCGGCTCGGCCGAGAACTGCGCGCAGCGCAGCGCGATCGCCCACTCGCCATCACCGGTGGCGTCGATCCACCCGACCGGCCCGGCGTAGCGACCGCGATCGAAGGGCTCGAGGCGCTGGATCACATCGAGCGCGACCTTCGTCGGCGTGCCCGCCACCGCCGCGGTCGGGTGCAGCTGCGCGATGAGGTCGAACCCGGAGGCCGCGTCGGCCAGCTCGCCCTCCACATCGGTCGCGAGGTGCCACACATTGGGCAGCCGCAGGGTGAACGGCTGCTCGCTGGCGGCCAGCGAGCGCATGTGCGGGCGCAGCGACTGCAGCACGCTCTGCACCGCGAACGCGTGCTCGTCCTGGTCTTTCAGGCTCGTGGCCAGGGCGGTGGATGCCGCAGCATCGGCGTCTGCGTCGGCGCCGCGCGAGGCGGTGCCGGCGAGCACGCGCGCGGTCACGGTGCCCTTCGAGACGGTGACGAGCGTCTCGGGGCTGGCGCCGATCAGGCCGTCGACCGCGAAGGTCCAGCAATCGGGGTAGCCGGTTGCGAGCGTCCGGGCGAGGCGGCGCAGATCGGCGCCGGCGGGCACGGTGCCGGCGAGGTCTCGGGCCACCACGACCTTGCTCACCTCGCCGGAGGCGATGGCCTCGAGCCCCCCACGGACGGCTGCCTCGTACCCCGCCGGACCGAGCGCGCCGGGGCCGAGCGTGGCCGACCACTGCGGCCCGTACGCGGTGGGGGCGGCGGGGGCGGCGGCGAACGGCTCGCCCGCGCGGGCGATGCGAGTGATCCAGGAACGGCCGCCGCGGCGAGCGACGATCACGGCCGGCACGATGAGGATGCTCTCGGCGGCCGAACGGTCGTCGAACGCGAGGGCGGTGAAACCGACGAGTCCGGTGCCGGGCACCTGTACGGGATCGTCGATGACGGCGCCGGCGGTGAGCGACTGCCAGGCTTCGGCCATGCGCGCGGCTCGCTCCGCGACACCACCGGGAACGCGAATGTATGCCACCGGTGGCAGGTCGGCAACGGCGACGAGGCCCTCGCCCCGGCGCAGCCAGACAAGTGGCTCGCGCGGATCGGCATATGCCAGCAGGTCGTCGTCGTGCTCCGCCTCGCGGGTCTGGACGACGAGGCGATCGACCGGCGGGCGGACGGCGAAATCGGTATCCACAGCGCTCACCCCACCAGCCTAGACTCGCGCGCTCGCCGCGATTCGCGAATGACCGCCGGGCGGGAACGCAGCACCAAACGCGGCGCCGACGCAGGGGAGGAGGGGTCAGCGGGGCCCGCCTACAATGAGGGGGTGAGCAACGACCCGAACACTGCGCCCGACCCGGTGCCCCACCGCGCCGATCTGGGCAAGGACCCCTCGCGGGTCTCGGGCATGTTCGATGAGGTCGCGCCGCATTACGACCGCACGAACACGGTCCTCAGCCTCGGCAACGACCAGCTCTGGCGCATCGCGACCACGCGGGCTGTCGCGCCGCGGCTGGGTCAACGCATCCTCGATCTCGCCGCAGGGACCGGGGCGTCGAGCGTCTCGTTCGCGCGCAGCGGGGCGGAGGTTGTCGCGGCGGACTTCTCGCCGGGAATGATCGCGGAGGGCAAGCGTCGGCATGCCGGCATCCCGAACCTGACCTTTGTCGAGGCGGATGCGACGAACCTGCCGTTTGATGACGCCGAGTTCGACACCGTGACGATCTCATTCGGCCTGCGCAACGTGGTGGAGCCGAAGAAGGCGCTGGCCGAGATGCTGCGGGTGACAAAACCGGGCGGACGCCTCGTGATCTGCGAGTTTTCGCACCCGCCCGCGCCGCTGTTTGCGGGGCTGTACCGCTTCTACAACAACCGCGTGCTGCCCGTGGTGGCGAAGGCCGTCAGCTCGAATGCGCCCGCATACGATTACCTGAACGAATCGATTCAGCACTGGCCGGCCCAATCGAAGCTGAGCGCCTGGATCCGCGAGGCCGGGTGGACCGACGTCGCGCACCGCGACCTGTCGTTCGGCATCGTCGCGCTGCACCGAGCAACCGCGCCGAGCGCCGCCACAAGCACCGCAGCGAGCACGGCGTCGAGCACCACGCCAAACCCCGCACACGGCGCCACACAAGGCACCGCACCGAGCACGAAGGCCCCCGAGGCCGAGTCCACACCCACCGAGCGATAGGCTGAACAAGTGACTTCGAGCCCTATGACGCCGGGCTCTCGCCTGGCCGGACGACTGGGCCTCACCGATCGCGTATTCGTGGGGCCGCAGTCGCGTCGACTCCTCGCGCAGGTCGAGGCAGGCATGGACATGGTCGAGAGCCAGCTCGCCGATGACCTCCGCGTCACCGATGTGCTGGTCGACAGCGCCAGCCGCTATCTCTATGAGGCCGGCGGCAAGCGCGTGCGCCCGATGCTCGCGATCCTCACGGCACAGCTCGGCGACGGCAACACCCAGGCGGTGATCGAGGCCGCGAAGGCGGTCGAGCTCACGCACCTCGGCTCGCTCTACCACGACGACGTGATGGATGCCGCGGACGTGCGCCGCGGTGTGCCAAGCGCCCACCAGGTCTGGGGCAACAACGTCGCGATCCTCACCGGCGACCTCCTCTTCTCGCGCTCCAGCCAGCTGATGGCCAAGCACGGCATCCGGGCGATCCGCCTCCAGGCCGACACGTTCGAGCGCCTCGTCCTCGGGCAACTGCACGAGACCGTCGGGCCCCGCGAGGGCGAGGACCCGATGGCGTTCTACCTGCAGGTGCTCGCCGACAAGACCGGCTCGCTCATCGCGACCGCCGCCCAGTCGGGCATCATCTTCTCGAACGCGCCCGAGGCGTATGAAGAGCCGTTGCGCGTCTTCGGCGAGAAGGTGGGCGTCGCGTTCCAGCTTCTCGACGACGTGATCGACCTCTCGGACGACGCCGAAGAGACGGGCAAGGTTCCGGGCACCGATCTGCGCGCCGGCGTGCCGACCATGCCGCTGCTGCTCTTGCGTGCCGAGACCGACGAGGCCTCGCGCGCGCTGGTGGCGCGCATCGATGACGGCGTCGCCCGCGTCGCCGAGGGCGCCGATCCGGCGATCCTCGACGATGACATCACCGCGCTGCGCGGACACCGGGCCACGCAACGCACCCGGGAGCTCGCGCAACAGTGGGCAGACGAGGCGATCGCCGCGCTCGACCCGCTGCCCCGCGGCCCGGTGCGCGAGGCGCTGCGCCGCTTCGCGGAAGCGGTGAGCGACCGGAGCCAATAGGGCGATTCGGCGAGGTTCTGCCGCGGCGAGGGCCGAGGCATCCATGACAGCAGCACCACACTGAAAGGACGCCATGACGCAGCTCAGACTGGCCATTGTCGGCGCCGGGCCCGCGGGAATCTACGCGGCTGACATTCTGCTGAAGGCAGAGCGCAAGTTCGACGTCTCGATCGACCTGTTCGAACAGCTGCCGGCACCCTATGGCCTCGTGCGCTACGGCGTTGCCCCCGACCACCCGCGCATCAAAGGCATCATCAACGCGCTGCGCGACGTGCTCGACCGCGGCGACATCCGCGTGTTCGGCAACGTTCGCTTCGGCGAGGACATCACCCTCGACGACCTGAAGCGCCACTATCACGCGGTCATCTTCGCCACCGGCGCGGTGCGCGACACGACGCTCGACGTGCCCGGGGCCGACGCGGAGGGCTCGTACGGCGCCGCCGACTTCGTCAGCTGGTTCGACGGGCACCCCGATGTGCCGCGCGAGTGGCCGCTCGACGCCGAGCATGTCGCGGTGCTCGGCAATGGCAACGTCGCCCTCGACGTGGCGCGCATGCTCGCCAAGCACGCCGACGACCTGCTCCCCACCGAGATCCCCGCCAACGTCTATGCGGGGCTGAAGGCCTCGAAGGTGACCGATGTGCACATCTTCGGTCGCCGCGGTCCCGCCCAGGTGAAGTTCACCCCGCTCGAGCTGCGCGAGCTCGGGGAGCTGAACGACGTCGATCTGGTGGTCTACGACGAGGACTTCGAATACGACCAGGCCTCGCGCGACGCGATCGCGAGCAACAAGCAGGTGATGGTCATCGACCGGATCCTGCAGTCATGGCGTCAGCGCCCCGGCGCGAACGGCACCGGGGGAGCGGCATCCCGTCGCCTGCACCTGCACTTCTATGCCAAGCCGATCGAGGTCGTGAAAGATGACGGCGGCCGCGTCGCCGCGATCCGTTACGAGCGCACCCGCCCCGACGGCGAGGGCGGCGTGGTCGGCACGGGCGAGATCCGCGAGGTGCCGATTCAGGCGATGTACCGGGCGATCGGATACTTCGGCTCGCCGCTGCCCGGCGTGCCCTTCGACGACCACCACGGCGTCATCCCCAACCACGAGGGACAGGCGCTGCAGGTCGGCTCGAACGACCGGGTGCCGGGCGTCTATGCCACCGGCTGGATC
>JAGQTK010000039.1 GCA_020439065.1 Microthrixaceae bacterium | reverse complement strand
GGTCAACCAGGCCGGCCACGACCAGCGCGCGGCCGCGCCGGCGATGGCGAGGCCCGCGAGCGTCGCCACCACCGCGAGCACAACCATGGCGCTGGAGCGATAGATCGGCCACGCGGCCCAGGCGGCGAGCGCCGCCATCACGAGCACATACGCGCCGCCGCGAAGCAGCACCGGCAGCGCGGGGCCCGCCGGGCGTGCGGGACGCGCCGTACCCCGCGCCCGGGCGCCGGGCTCCGCGCCGCTCACGCCGCGTTCCGCATCATCAGGCCGGGCAGGTCGTCGAGCAGACCGATCGTCAAGACGGTGAGCCCGCCGAAGGATTGGATCCGGGGCTGTGCCTGCACGTCGCAGATCACGGCGATCGCAGCAGCATCCATCGGCAGCGCCAGTGCCGCCTGGCGCAGCCGTTGCAGCCCGAGCTGCGAGCCGCACACCATGAACACGAGCGACAGCCCGGGTGCCGCTTCGCCCGCGAGGCGGCAGACCTCCGCGAACGGCATGGTGTGCTCCAGCGCGTCCACGCCCGTGAACGCATCGAGCAGGACGCGGGGGGAGGATGTCGCCAGGCGATGGATGGCGCGCATGCGGCCTCGCACCACCTCGGGCACCTCGGCACCGGTGACCACGTCGAGGTCGCGGCCGTCGCGGATGGCCTGCGCGCCGAGCGAGGCGGCAGCGCTGACGCCCAGCTCGAACTCGTCCTCCCCCGCGTACTCCGCCTCCGCGAGGCTCAGCACGACGGCAAGGCGCGAGCGGCGCGATTCTTCGAATTGGCGGACCATCAGCCGGCCGGTCTTCGCCGTCGACTTCCAGTGGATCTGGCGGCGCGAGTCACCGGGCGCGTACTCGCGGATCGCGTGGAACGAGAGGTCGGCGTTGACGAGCTGCCGGGTCGGGTTGCCCTCCAGATCGCGTACCAGCCCCGCGCTCGTTGCCGGCACCGCGACGGTGCGCGGGTGCACGAGCAGCCGATGCCGATCGGCCCATGAGCGCTCGCGGCGCAGCAGCCCGATCGGGTCGCTGCGCACGGCGGTTGCGGGGCCCACCGGAATCACCCCGCGCCGCGGTGCGGGGATCGTGAGGGTCTGGGCGAACGAGCGGCCATGGCGCAGCAGCGGCACCCCCAGCTCGATCAACCCATCGCCGACCGGGATGTCGATGCGCCCGGGAAGCGTGACGCCGCGCCCGCGATTGCTGACGACGAGCTCGCCCGTGACCGCCGTGCCGGCGATCACCCGCACATCGCTCATGCCGAGGTCGACGTCATAGGCGTTCGCGCCGAACAGGAACGGGACCGCCAGCAGCAGCAACACCCACGCGGCCGTGCCCCCGACGATCCACTCCACCCAGCCGAACGCCAGGCCAAGGGTGATTCCGGCCGTCGCGGCGAGCACGATCAGCAGCCCGGCCGCGGTCACCGTGCGGGTGAGCCACCGCCATGCCCGCCGCACCGCGCCCGAGGACGACTGCCACGCGCGCATCCACCACACGACCAGGCGCACGAGTCGCCCCTCCCGGCGCGGCGTCGCCACGTGGGTCTGCGTCTGCGTGTGCCCCAGGCTCTGGGTGCGCGCCGACGTCGCCGACGAGGCCGACGACGTCGAGGTGCGGGTGAGGCGCGAGGGGCTGTGCTCGCGGACGGGAGCGGACATGGTGCCGTCAGACCGCCGCGGCCTCGGCGGGCGGCTGCACATCCAGCAGCACCTGCCCGATGATCGCCTCAGCGGTGACCCCGTCGAACTCGGCCTCCGGGTGCAGGATCAGCCGGTGCGAGAGCAGCGGCACCGCGAGCGCCTTCACATCGTCCGGGGTCGCGTAGCTGCGCCCCTGCGACGCCGCGCGCGTCTTGCTCGCCTTGGTGAGGGCGAGCGCGCCGCGGATGCTGACCCCCAGGCGCACCTGATCGGCGGCGCGGGTGGCATCCACCAGGCGCGCGATGTAGTCGAGCACGAGCGGGTTCACGTACACCGCGCGGGCCAGATCGGCCATGCCGATGAGCGCCTGCGGGGCGATCACCGGCGTGAGCTCCGCGGTGGGGCGGGCCGCACCATCGAGGATGCGGATCGTGGAGGCGTGGTCGGGGTAGCCGAGCGAGGTCTTCATCAGGAAGCGGTCGAGCTGCGCCTCGGGCAGGCGGTACGTACCGGCCTGCTCGACGGGGTTCTGCGTGGCGATGACCAGGAATGGCACGCCGACCGCGCGCGAGACGCCGTCGATCGTGACGCGGCCCTCCTCCATCACCTCCAGCAGCGCGGACTGGGTCTTGGGGCTCGCCCGGTTGATCTCGTCCGCGAGCACGATATTCGCAAAGATCGGGCCCGCGTGAAACTCGAACTCGCCGCTGCGCTGGTCGTACACGGTGATCCCGGTGATGTCACCGGGCAGCAGGTCGGGTGTGAATTGGATGCGGGTGTTCGTGCCCTGCACCGAGTGCGCCAGCGCCCGGGCTAGGGAGGTCTTGCCGGTGCCCGGCACGTCCTCGAGGAGCACGTGGCCCTCACTGAGCATCGCGATCAGCGCCAGCTCGACGACGTGCCGCTTCCCGAGCACTGCCTGCTCGACGTTATCGGCGATCTGCGCAAACGTCTGGGCGAACCAGGTGGCTTGCTCCTGCGAGATGGTCATGGCGTGTCTCTTTCTCGGGCGGGCATCGGGTGGGGGGTCCGGGGGCGCCCGGGCGGGGCCTGGATCATGGCGCGGGCACCTCCGGTGCGGGCTCCGGCGCGGGCGTGCACGCGCCCGACATGGAGGTGGTCGCCGGCGTGAGGTTCCACTCGGCGGGCCAGGAGACCCGCACCCCGATGCCCTCGACGCGGCTCGCATCGGCGGGCGCAATCTCGGGCGTCGTGGTCGGGATGACGGCGCCACCCGCGTCGCGGTACACGGCGGTCGTGAAGTCGTAGGTGATCGTGCCGCGGCTGTTCGAGGTGCTGCCTGCGCGCTGCACCGGCATCCCGCCCTCGCACATCGTGACGCGCCAGCTCGCGACCACTTGGTACGGCGCCGAACCGGCGGCCGCGCGCACGGGCGCGGCGTCGCCGCAGGTGCCCCAGATGCTGTGGCAGTACTGCACCTGCAGGCCCGGGTCGCGGTCGTAGACCGGGATGGCGCCGATCGCCTGGTTGAATCGGGCCGAGTTGCGCCGCGGCGGCTGCTCGGGCGAGGTGGGGGCCTCCTTGATGCTCCAGCGCGCCTCCCCCGAACCGTAGCTCGGCGCCGCATCGACGACGAAGGTGTAGCCGCGGGGCGCGCTCGCGCTCTGCACTGCGCGCACCGTCGCCGACGCGGTGGCACGGCCGAAGCCGCGGCCCTCGAACCAGGTCTCGGCGCACACCGTGACCGTGTACTCCTCGCCGTCCTGCACGCCTCCGAAGCTCGCGCTGTCAGCGGTGCCGCGCGCCACGCACGGCGCCGCACCGAGGGCGAAGCCAAAGCGCAGCTCGGCGCCGGCCCCGTTCACGTCCGCCGAGGCGCGCGCGGTGATGTCGGAGACGCCCTCGCCCGACGGCTCGGAGCCGAGGACGAGATCGAGCCCGGTGGGTGCGCCAACGCCGTGACCGAACACCGTCACCGCGGCGCCCGACGTCGAACCGCCGAGGCCGGGCGGGAGCGGGTAACGCGACTGGGGGGTGATCGTGATCGGTGTCGGGGCGTTCGAGCCGACACGGAACGTGTCCAGCTGCGCGCTCGTCGCCCCGCGGCGCACCTCGATGCGCACCGTATCGCCGAGCGCGCTGGAGATCTCCAGCGCCCCGGTCTCGCGGCCATCGATCTCCCCGATGGCGATCGAGACGAGGCCACCCTCGCCGCCGGTCACGAGCGGCGCGACGGTGATGCCCGCCGGCGTCGCCGGCACCTTGTACGCCCACGCGGTGGTCGACACAGCCGCACGCGAGGGGCCCACCGCGTTGCGGGCGACGACCTCGTAGCTGCGCTCCTCGCCGTTTGGCGCCGCGATCTCGGGGCACACGCCGTCGGGCGTGCACTCGGCCACGACCGCGCCCGCCTGACGCACGGTGAACCCCGACAGCGCGGGGTATGCCAGGCGTGCCTCACCCGGGTCGACCCGCAGCGTGAGGGTGCCGTCGCCGTAGCCGGCCTGGCGCACTGCCGCGGGTGGCCTCGGGAACCCCTGCAGATCCAGCAGCAGCGAGCCCTCGCGCTCGCCGGCGGTGAGGCGACCCTGCGCATCACGCATGACGAAGGCCGCCGAGCAGCTCGCACCCGGGGCATCCACCCCCCACGACGCCGTCACCGCCGAGGCGGAGGCAACCCGAAACTCGATCCCCGTGCACACGCCGGTGGCGCGTACCTCCACGATTTCGAGCGGGGTGTTCGGCAGCGGGTTCACGGCACCCCGCGCGCCGAGCACCGAGAAGGTGCACGAGCCGCCGGATGCCTGCGAGCACTGCTGGGTGAGGGTGCCCGCGGCCGGCAAGGTGCTCGGCGCTGCGCCCACCCGCAGGGTGAGGCGCGTCGGGACGACACCGGGATGACTCGTGATCGAGACCCCGACGGATGCCTCGCTGCCCGGGACCGCGCGGTCGGCGCCGACGATGCGTAGGATCGAGCCCTCCAACTGCACGTCGAACAGCTCGCTGGTGGCATCCACCGCGTATGCGAGGCGCTCCCAGTCCTGCTTCCACTGCCAGCTGGTCAGGGTGCGCAGCTCGTACTCGACCACCTCGCCGGGCCCCACCGTGAGCGAGGCGGGGCGCAGCAGCGGCTGCGGGGCGGTCGCGGTGATCGCGATCGGCACCGAGAGGTAGGTCCATTCGCTCGTGCCGACAAGCCGCACCGGCACGATGCAGGCATCCGACCACGGCGCCCCCTCGCCCGCGTCGTAGCGCACGGTGGTGCCGGGGCCGGGCGTGCACAGCGCGCCGGTGCGGGCACCGGAGGCGGCCACCTCGGCGCCCACCTCGACCGCGCCACCGCGGGGCACGGCCACCAGCTCAGCCATATCGAAGTGCGTGGATTCGCGCTCGGTGACCTCCTGCGGTGCCAATCCGGTACGCAGCGTCAGGCGCTGATCCAGCGAACCGGGCACGCGAAGAAACGCGTAGGACGAGACTTCCTTGCCGTCGCTGCCCACGCCGGTGAGGGCGAAGGGGATGATGCGGGTGCGCTCCGGAAGCTCGCCGCGCAGCGCGCGCCCTTGCACGGTGACGTCGCTCTGCACGCCCCACAGGCTCAGCGCGAGCGACGCCGGGTCGCCGCCTGTCCAGGCGACCTGGCCGGCGACCACGTCGACGCCGGTGCGGAAGCGCTCGCGGGTCTGCGTGGTGAGGACGGTGTCGGCGATGACCGGAAAATCGGGCACCGCCTCGCGCACCACCTTGACGACGATCAGGCCGCGCGCGGTGTTGCCCGAGTCGCTGCGCACATCGTAGAAGTACGACATGCTGCCCGGCTCGGTTCCGGCCTCGAGCACGATTGTGTGCTCGTCCTGGCTGCGGATCATGCCCCGCAGCCGCTCGAACTCGGGATTCGCGCTGCCGTCGTCAAGCCGCACGGCGGCATCGGGGATGACGGCGGTCACGCTCAGGGTGCCGCCCATCGGGTCGAGATCGTTGGCCGTCGGGCTGATGCGCAGCGTGTGCCCCTCGCCCGCCTGCACCTGCACGTAGTCGGTGAAGGTGACCGGGCTCGGGTTTGCCTGTTCGTCGAGCACGCCCACCCGCACGGTGCCCACGCCGGTGGCCCCCTCGCCGTCGCGCACCCGGTAGCGAAACGAGACCTGCCCGCGGAAGCCGGGCACGCTCGTGTAGACGATCGCCGACCCGTCGGCCGAGAGCGCGGCCGAGCCGCTGGCCGGCTGGGTCTCGAGCTGTTCGAGCACGACGGCGTCGCCGTCGGGATCGACCCCGAAATCATGGAACGGGATCGAGACGGCCTGCCCGCTGAGCACGCGCCCCTCGAGCGGCGTGGGCCGCGGGGCCCGGTTCGCCTCGGTGGGCAGCACGGTCACCCGGACGGTCGCCGTGTCGCTGAGCGCGGGGGCCCCGGCCGAGAAGATGGCGTACTCGATCTCGTACTGCCCGGGCCGGCTCGGGGCGAGATAGCGCAGCGACGAACCCGAGGCGAAGGCGAGCGCATCGGGGCTCGCCGAGACCACACCCGCCGGGTTCAGCCGAATCGCCGAGCCCGACGGGGCGATGTCGTTCTCGGTCACCGGGATGTCGATCTGCGCGCCCGCGCGCACGACCACGGCATCGTCGACGGCGATGGGCGCAAGCTCCGGCGCCGGCGGCAGCAGGTAGACGGTGGCCTCCCCCGCGATCCGTGCACCGACGTCGCCGGTACCGTCGCTGACGGTGTAACGCACGGTGCCGAGCGGGCCCGGCCCACCGCTCGCCGTGGTGCCCGAGACGCGCAGCGAGCGCTCTGCGACGACGTCGAACGAGATGCTCGCACCCTCCGCCGGGGTGGCACTCGCCTCGCTCAGCAGCAACACCCGGCCCGTGGGGTTGTGGACGGCCGCGAACACGTCGACCGTCACGTCCTCCCGTGGCTGCACGAACGCCATGACCGGTGCCGTGGCCAGAGCCGCGGGGGCATCCTCCGCGAGCACCCGCACCCGCGCGGTGCCGGATGCCTCGCTGATGCCGTCGCTCACGGTGAAGCCCACGAGGTATTCGCCCGGGCCCGCGGCCTCGAAGTCGATCGACGTGGCATCCGAGCCGATCGTGACGCTCGCCTCCGCGTCGTCGAGGACCCGGACCGCGCTGAGGAACACGCGCCCGGCAGTGCCCGTGACGTGCGGGAGCACATCCAGCGAAAGGCCCGTGGATGCCTGCACCACCGCAAAGGACTGCACGCGCAGCGTGGGGGTCGGCGAGACGCGCACGACGAGCGTCTTGCTTGTGGTGGCGCCGCGCACATCGGCGACGGTGACCGTCAGCTCGACCAGCTGCGCGTCGCCGGTGC
The DNA here is from genome assembly GCA_020439065.1 of Microthrixaceae bacterium. Classification (GTDB taxonomy): domain Bacteria; phylum Actinomycetota; class Actinomycetes; order Actinomycetales; family Microbacteriaceae; genus Microbacterium. The sequence continues at coordinate 6,453 of JAGQTK010000039.1, read as the reverse complement.
CGGCATCGGCGTGCTGGTAGACGATCTCACCGGCCGGTGTCGCGGCCACCGCGCCGACGCCCGAGTCCCGCGTCACCGAGAGCAGGAGCAGCGGATCGCCGTCCGGGTCGACCCAGCCCGGCAGCACCGGGACGGTGATGGTGCCACCCGGGGCCACCTCGGGGCTCGGCCACGGTGTGAGGCACCCGTCTGTGCCGCACCACTGCGGGGCGCGGTTCTCGGCGGCGGGCGTCGCGGTGAGCGTGACGGTCGTGGGCTCCGACACCAGCCCGTCGGCGCTCGTGCCGTCGCTCACGCGATAGGTGAGACTCGCACTGCCGTGCGCATCCGGGGCCACGTGCACCGCGAGCTGCTGCCCGTTGTCGGTGAGCGTGACGGTGCCAAAGCTCGGGTCGAGGCTGGCGAGCGAGGCCGCATCGATGCGCAGCACGTCCTCGTTGGGGTCGTGATCGTTCAGCAGCACGGGGAGGGCGACAAGGCTTCCCGCCCGCACCCCGAACGCGTCCGGCTCGGCGACCGGGGGCTTCGGCGACACCACGGCGGCCGCCTGCTGCTGGCTCTCCCCCGCATCGGCATCGCGCTCGGCGTCGAGCAGCCAATCCTGGCTGGAGGGGACCAGCGCACCGTCCGGGAGCGTCCACACCCACCCGCTGCGAGTCTCGTTCAGGGCGATCGCGTCGCGGGTCGTGATGAAGCTCGGGCGCCGCTCCTGCGACAGCACTCCGGCGCCGAACTCGAGCGCGCTCTCGCCCGCTCCCGCCCGCCAGAGCACCCCGTCGCCTTCGCCGGCCGGCAACCAGGCCGCGAAGACATCGCCGCCGAACGGGGTCGGGCGCGCCGGCTGCCCGAGCACGCGCACGCCGTCGCCGAGCTCGCGCCGCGGCTCGCCGTCGCGAAGCGGCACGGCGAGCAGCCCGGCCTCGTCGGCGACGTAGGCGACGTCGGCGCTCGGCCCGGGGCGCTGCACGGCGACCGCGCCGACCGTGGGCACGGGCACCGAGCGCTCCCGGGTCCACGCGCGGGCCTGATCGGTGGTATCGAGCAGCAGCCATCGGCCGCCGATCGCGGTGATCCGCAGCTCGCCGGCGGTGGGGCCGTCCTCGATGCGGTCGCGGGCGAGCACCGTGGCATCGCCGATCCGGTAGCTGAGCATCGACTGCTCGCCCGCCGAGTACGCATACACGATGCCGTCGGCGTCGACCGTGATCGCATCGGCGGTGTAGCGCGGGGCGTCCGCGTCCAGCCCCGCGGCACGATCCGGGTCGAGCTGCGCCGGCTCGGGCGCGGCGAGCCGGCCCGCAAACACGGTGCCGGCATCGGTGCGGTAGGCCACGTAGTCGCCCGCGGTCACGGCCTCGATGGTGCCCACCGGTGTGCGCCGCGACGTGCGGGTCGCCTCCTCATCGAGGTCGAGGGGTGCCGTCTCGTCGACGCGCGTGAGCGTACCGAAGCCGTCTGAAAACACGTAGACACCGTCGCTCGTCTCCACCACGGAGCTCGGGTTGCTCACCGCGCGTACCGTGTCGAGCTCACCGAGCGCGGTGTTCACCCGGGCGTAACGCTTGCCGTCGGCGGTCTGCAGGGCCCAGACCCCGGTGTCGACCGGCGGTGCCTCCTGCGCGTCGAGGCCGGGCCATACGGCCGCGATCGTGATGACGAGGGCTGCCGCGGCCGCGGCCGAGAGCGCGCTGAACAGGGCGCGCCTGCGCGACACTCAGATCACCCCGCCGATGGCGAGCCCGGCGGCGAGGGCGATCGCGACGGCCGTGACCCCCACCGCCGACCACAGCCAGAGCCGGCGGGCAGGGACGACGGCGGGGGCATCGCCCAGCTCGTCGTCGCGCGTGCGCACGAGCGCCGCGGGCGGCGCGGCGCGCCTGCGAGCCCCACGCCCCTCAACGTGGGAGCGTGCCGGGCCGCGGAGCGTCGCATCCGCGAAGTCGACCTGCGCGCCGATGGATGCACCGGTCGGCTCCCAGCCCCGCTCGCCGCTCGCCGCGGCGCGCTCGGCCCATGCCGGCGGCACGTGCAGATCGGCGGCCACCTCGAGCGGTGTCGGTGCCAGCCCGAGCTCGAGCTGCACCGCGCCCAGGGCGTCGGCGAACGCGCCGGCCGAGGCAAACCGGGCGCCGGGGTCGCGGCTCATCGCGCGCGCGAGCAGCGCCTCAAGCGACGCGGGCACATCCGGGCGCCCCGTCGGCGTGTAGGCGGCGCGCAGGATGCGCCGGCGCAGCTGCTCGCGAGCGTTTTGGCCGCGCTCGCTGCGCTCGAAGGGGCTGCGGCCCGCCAGCAGCGAGTACACGGTGGCGCCGAGCGACCACACCTCGCTGGCGACGCTGCCGCCGCTGCGCTCGTCGATCACCTCCGGCGCGCTCCACGGCACCGACATCGCGGTGACCTCGTCGTCGGCGGTGTGCGTGAGCGACGAGGAGATGCCGAAGTCGGCCAGCACGGGCGCCCCGTACGAGGTGATCAGGATGTTGCTGGGCTTGATGTCGCGGTGCACGAGCCCGGCGCGGTGGGCGGACTCGATGGCGCTCGCGATTTTGACACCCGTGCGCAGCACCTCGGCGACCGGCATCCGCTCGAGGCGGTAGCGCCGCGCGAGGGAGGTTGGGCAGTACTCCATCACGATGTAGGGCCGCCCGTCGGCGGAGATCCCGGCCTGATACACCGTGACGATCGACGGGTGCGCCGAGAGGCGTGCCAGCACGTCGGCCTCGGCGTTGAACATGCGCAGCAGTTCGCCGTCGCGTACATCGCGCGGCAGCACCTTCACCGCGACCTCGCGCCGGGGCATGTCCTGCTCGTAGAGAAAGACGTCGGCGAACCCACCGGATCCGAGCGGCCGCACATAGCTCAGCCCCGCCAGAACGGGCGGTGGCGATGGCAGGCGTTTCGCCACGAATCCCCCTGGACGGTGCTCGATCACAACAGGCGCTCACGCGCCCGTGGAGGGGGCCGGTGAACGTCGCCCAATGCTAACAGTGCGCGCGAAATCACCCTGATGGGCGCGCGTTACGCTGTGGATGACGGCGGGCCGGGATCGAACGGTGCGTCAAGCGATCGGGTGAGCTCCTCCAGGAGCGCCTCGACCTGCGGCTCGACGAACTCGCGCACCGCCGCCTGGATGCGCAGGCGGTGCCCGAGCAGGACCGTACAGATCTCGCGGCCGACGAGGTTCGCGTAGTCGTCCGCCATGGCGACCTCCTGCCGCAGCGCGGCCTTCGCCGCCTCGCTCAGCGGCGGCAGCGCAGGCACCTGGGCATCCGCATCGCTGGCCATGCCGCCGAGCGTGAACAGAAACGGGGCGCCGGGGACGGGGTCGGGGTCGATCGGCAGCCCCTCGAACTCGGGATCAAGCCCCTCCGCCGGCCGGTAGCTGCGTGCACGGTTGCGCTCCGCCTGCTGCTCGAGCTCGCTTTGCAGCATGGGCAGATTGCGGGCGGTGTAGGTGGCCACCGCGGCGTCGACGATCGCCTTGAGCCGGGTCGAAAGCCCGTGCTGCACACCGTGCGGCGCATCTGTGCCCAGCCCCGCGGCCGCCAGCAGTGGGGAGCCGAGGCAACGCCGGCACGGGGCGATGCGCGCCCGGTGGGTCGAGGGCACCCAGCGGGGTAGCCAACGAAGCCACGCATCCACTGCCTGGCTCACCTGGGTGTCGAGCGAACGCTCCATAGTGATAACCGTAATCGCGATCGGCCCCGTTTTCCGGGAGGTCACGCGGGTGCGGCAGCGCGTGCCCCGATCCCGCGCGCATCCGAAGACCGGCGCCTAGCGATCGTCCTCCTCGTGCTCCCAGGGCCAGCGCGCGCCGCGCACCCCGCGCTCGCGCGAGAGGGTGATCGCGATCACCCCTGCGGCCGCCAGCCATGCCGAGAGCGCGACCAGCGGCGCGTACCAGAAGGTCGCGAGGCGGGCGACGACGGATGCCGCGAGTGCGGCATCCTGCCCGCTGAGCACCGCCGCCGCGAACACGCCGAACAGGTAGGCGAGGTAGCAGGCGAGGGCGGCCCACAGCGCCGTGCCGTATCGGGGCTGGCCGCGCAGCACGGGCCGGGTGATGGCGCCGAGGAACGCGAGGGTGGCGAGCACGACGCCGATCACGCCCGGGAGCTGTCCGAAGCCGGGCGTCTCGATCGGGTCGGTGCCGCTGAGCAGGCTCGCCATGCCCGTGCTGAAGATCAGCAGTGCAATGAACAGCACGGTGCCCATCAGCACACGCAACAGCCCGCCGCGGCGGGCGCCGGACGGGCTGTGCGTCATGATCGTCCTACACTCTCGTGAGCGTGGGGCCGGCCTCGAGCGTGCGCTCGTACTCGAGCATGGCCTCACGGTTGTATTCGGTGGCGCGACGTCCGTGCATCGCGACCCATGCGCCGAACCAGATGGTCAGCTCGCGCCCCGCCACGAAGGCGATGAACGCGAGGGGCGAGACCATCTCGATCTCCATCAGGGCGACACCTTGCGACGCGGTGAGCGACCAGAACGGAGCCTGGAAGAGCTGGCCGACAAGGTGCCCGCCATAGGAGGCGACACCCACGAGCAGTCCGAGGATGACGTAGATGCCCCAGCGCGCGCGGTTGGCGATCGCGACGAAGATGAGAAACGCCAGGTAGAAGACGGCGGTGGTCACCCAGAACCCGATGCTCGTGACCTGCAGCTGCGCGGCGACACCGATCTCGTCGAGCGCGACGGCGCCCGAGAGCAGCTCGATCGCGAGGGCGCCGATCAGGTAGAGCGCCGCGAACGAGACCGCGGCAAGCAGGCCGATGAGCGCGCCGACGCCGCGGTTGCCGCGCGGGGTCGGCGGGAGCGGTGCCTGCACGAAGATGGGCTGCTGCGCGGCGACGGTGTCGACGGTGACGTAGCCCGCGGGTGCGGCGGCCTGCGTGACGGCACCGGCAGCGACGACGCCGGCCACGGCGGGCGCACCGGGCGCGATGGTGGCGGGTTCGGCGGGAGCGGGCTCACTCGCGGTCACGGCGACATCGGCGACCCTAGGCGCGGAGGCGTCCATGACGCCAGCCTGCTCCGACGTGGCCGCCTCGGCAAGAGGCTCCTCGCCGAGGTGGCCCGCGTAGCGCGCCGCGAACGCATCGTCGTCGCCGGCATCGGCTGCCGCGGCGCTCGCCGAAGATGTTGCGGCCGAGGCATCCTTCGACGCGGTCTCGATCCCTGCAGCGTCGACCCGTGCAGCGTCGACCCGTGCAGCGTCAGCCCCTGCGGCCTCCGCCTCCGCGAGGCCCTCCTGCGCGCGCACGAGCACGTCATCGACGGGCGTACCTTCTTCGGCGGGTTCGCCTACCGGCTCACCAAGCCGAGACATGTCGTCAGTCATCGCAGTCGCTCCTTACGCCGGGGTGTCTTCCCGCCAGCGCCAGGTTACCTGTGCGTCGAACACGCGCCCGGGAGGCGTGCCGCTGTGTCGTGCACCGGCGCCTCGTGCCGGGCGTGTCGAGCCCGCCGCGGCCATCAGCGCGGCCAGAGGGTCTCCTCGAGCGCGCCTATGGCGTCGTCGGCGCCCGCGCCGGTGGCGCTCACGATCATCCAGGTGCCGCCGCGCAACAGGTGCGTGACGGTGGATGCCGCGGCCTCCGCCTCCGCCGCGGCGGAGCGCGTGCAGCGCACGGTGTCGCTCTGGCGTTCGCACACGAACCCGCCCGCGCGCAGCAGTTCCTCGGCGGCGGCAGCGTTCGCGTTCGTCTGCGCGAGCCACGCGTGGGCGGTGCCGTCCGCCGCGGACCAGGCGCACTCGAGCACGGGCTGCGCCGCCAGTAGCGCGACCAGGCCGTCGGCGCTCTCCGGCGGCCCGGCCGCCTCCGCGTTCGCCGCCGCGTCTTGCCCCAGCACCTCGCCCAGCGCCTCGCCCAACGCGTCGCACTGCGTGGGCAGCTCTCCCGCGGCGCCGGCGCCCTCCTCCGGGGCACTGTCGCCGGCGCCCGTGAGCTCCCGCACCGCGTGCTCGCCGAACGCGCCCGCCGTGCGCACCGTCCAGTCCACGGCCGCAGGGGCCAACGGCGCCGCGAGCAAGACGAGGCCGCCGACGATCGCGAGGCAGCACAGCCCGGTGAACCAGGTGAACCAGGTGCTGCGACCTGCAAGACGAGCCACGAGCACCTCCCTGCGCACACCGCTCGGCGTGCCTGCAGTTCAGGGTAGGCAGGCCCGAGGGGCGAACACCGACGGCGCGCCCGCGTCGCGTGAGTGCGCGCGCACATCACCCGCCCGGCGAACGCCGAAGGGCCCAGGTCGTCTGACCGGGGCCCTTCGGGTGCAGTGGACGCCGCAGCATCCGCTGCCCTGCTAGTTGTACGTGCCGGGCGTGAAGTCGTCGGTCGAGAAGCTCTCGAAGTCGACGTAGCTCAGGTCGGCGTCGCTGTATGCACCGTCGCTCGCGAAGATGCGGTTCGGGTAGCGCTCGGCCTTGGCCTCTTCCGTCGCCTCGACGAC
>JAGQTK010000399.1 GCA_020439065.1 Microthrixaceae bacterium | reverse complement strand
GGCTCGGTCAGGTCGGCCACGGCGCGCGCGGCGAGCAGGGCCTCGCTCGAGGCATCCGGGTCGGCGCTCGCATCCGGCTCGAGCCCGGCGGACGGAAGCTCGTCGTCGACGTCGAAGACGAGGGTGCCGACGGGCACGTGCACCTCGACGTGCGCGCCCGACGCGCCCTTCTTGTCCGAGCCACCGCCGGGCTGGCCATTCGGCGCCTTGATCCGCCGCGAGTGCTTGAAGTCGAGCAGCGTCGAGACGTTCGGGTCGGCGACGAGCACGATGTCGCCGCCACGGCCGCCGTCGCCGCCGTTCGGACCGCCCTTGGGCACGTACTTCTCGCGACGGAAGGCGACGATGCCGTCACCGCCGGCGCCGGACTGCACCTCGATCTCGGCTTCGTCGACGAAGAGGCTCGAATGCTTCATGGGTCGCCCTGATGTACGTCCGCTGGCGCGGGCGTCGCGTCGTCTTCGCGCCGTTCCTCCCAAACGGAGAACGCGCTCCGTCCCCCTCGACGAGGTGGACCCGGAGCGCGTTCGAAGGTCTTCCGGAGGAGGCGGCTCGGCGAGCCGACTGCGCGTCGCGGCGTGCTAGGCG
>JAGQTK010000398.1 GCA_020439065.1 Microthrixaceae bacterium | reverse complement strand
CGGCCAGAGCGCATTGCCGAGAACTTCGCCATCTTCGACTTCAGCCTGAGCACGGATGAAGTCGCCGCCATCGACGCGCTGGACACCGGCATACGGGGCGGACCAGACCCGGATCTGGTCAACCCCCGCATGTTCAGCAACACCATTGAGGATTGAGCCGTGCAAACCCGCAAACTTGGAAATCTCGAAGTCTCTGCACTCGGCCTTGGCTGCATGGGCATGAGCTTCAGCTATGCCACCAAGCTCACCACCGCGGAGGGTGTGGCGCTGATTCGCGCCGCCGTCGAGCGCGGCGTCACCTTCTTCGATACCGCCGAGGTCTACGGCCCCTTCACCAATGAAGAAGTGGTGGGTGAGGCGCTGCGCCCGCTGCGCGAGCAGGTGGTGATCGCCACCAAGTTCGGATTCGACATCGACTTTGCAACCGGCGAGAACCGCGGGCTGTCCAGCCGCCCCGAACACATCCGTCAGGCGGTCGATGGTTCGCTCAAGCGCCTGGACGTCGACACCATCGACCTGCTGTACCAGCACCGCGTCGATCCGAACGTGCCTATCGAGGACGTGGCCGGCACCGTGAAAGAGCTGGTCA
>JAGQTK010000397.1 GCA_020439065.1 Microthrixaceae bacterium | reverse complement strand
AAGAGCGCTACGACGCCTACATGGCCGGGGCGACGCAGGCGACGCCGATGATCCACACGGGCGACCTGCCGAGCGCAGACGAGCTCGCGGCCGAGCTCGAGCGCTTCCTCGCCGATCGCCGAGAAGGCGACGACAAGCGCGGACGTCGCTGACGCGGCGCGGAATGCGTCGACGCTCCGCGGCGTTGCAAGAGGGAACGAGGCATCCCCCATTCATCCGTTGCGCAAGTTCGCCGTCTGGGGTATGCGACAATAGGACCAGCGACCCGTTGTCTCGACGGCGTGAACTCCCTGACGGGGTGACGCGCCGGACTTGACAAGGGTCTTACTAGTGTCCGAAACCCCCGGCGCAACCGTCGGTGAAAGGCGAGACGTGACTTCCGGCACGAAGACCACCCGTACACGCAAGGCAGACGACACCGAGGCGACCGAGCAGGTCGCCGAGAGCACAGCGGCGAAGGCCCCGGCAGCGAAGGCGGCCGCAGCGAAGAAGCCGGCGGCGGCGAAGCCCGCAGCGGCGAAGAAGCCCGCGGCCAAGAAACCGGTCGCGAAGAAGGCCGCCACCAAGGCATCCGCCGACGAGCCCGACGA
>JAGQTK010000396.1 GCA_020439065.1 Microthrixaceae bacterium | reverse complement strand
CTTCTCGTCCGCGTTCTCGCGCTTGGTATCCAGGAAACGCAGGATATCGGGGTGATGCGCGTTCAGATAGACCGCTCCCGCACCCTGCCGTGCGCCAAGCTGGTTGGCATAGGAGAAGCTGTCTTCCAGCAGTTTCATCACCGGGATCACACCCGAGGACTGGTTGGCGATCTGCTTGATGGGCGCGCCGTGTTCACGGATATTGGTCAGCATCAGGGCCACGCCGCCGCCGCGCTTGGACAGTTGCAGGGCCGAGTTGATCGACCGCCCGATCGATTCCATGTTGTCTTCGATGCGCAGCAGGAAGCAGGACACGAATTCGCCCCGCGCCTTCTTGCCGGCATTCAGGAAGGTCGGCGTCGCCGGCTGGAACCGGCCCGAGACGATCTCCTGCATCAGCCGCATCGCCAGCGCCTCGTCGCCGCGCGCCAGCGTCAGCGCGACCATGACCACGCGATCCTCGTAACGCTCCAGGAAGCGCTCTCCGTCCCAGGTCTTCAGCGTGTAGGAGGTGTAATACTTGAACGCGCCAAGGAAGGTCGGGAAGCGGAATTTCAGCGCATAGGCCTCGTCCCAGATCCTGCGCTGGAA
>JAGQTK010000395.1 GCA_020439065.1 Microthrixaceae bacterium | reverse complement strand
CCCGCGACCGGTGTCACGTCCACGGGGATGAAGTTGGCGCGGCCGATGAAGTCAGCCACGAAGCGGTTCTGCGGCCGCCGGTAGATTTCCGGGGCCGAGCCGGACTGCTGAATACGGCCGCCGCTCATAATGACGATGAGGTCCGAGAGCACCATGGCCTCGTCCTGATCGTGGGTCACATAGACGCTGGTGATGCCCAACTCCTGCTGGATGCGGCGGATTTCGCTGCGCATCTGCACCCGGAGCTTGGCGTCCAGGTTGCTGAGCGGTTCGTCGAAGAGCAACACCTTGGGCTGCATGACAAGACAACGAGCCAGCGCCACACGCTGCTGCTGCCCGCCGCTGAGCTGGTTGGGCTGGCGATTCTCAAGACCGGTCAACTCGGCCAACTCCATCACATTGGCCACCTGGTTGCGAATCTCCTTGCCCGGCAGCTTCTTGATCTTGAGACCGTAGGCAATGTTGTCGAAGACGCTCAGGTGGGGAAAGAGCGCATAGCTTTGAAAGACCATGGCCATGTCGCGCTGGTTGGGCGGCAGTTCGTTGATCTCCGCGCCGTCCAGCACAATTTGGCCGTAGGTGGGAAACTCGA
>JAGQTK010000394.1 GCA_020439065.1 Microthrixaceae bacterium | reverse complement strand
GGATCGACGCGCTGATCCGCACCGGCCCTACATTGACCAATGTCAACGATTTCCGGGCGATTCTGATCGCCTGAACCCCGAAAGGAGCACCCGATGATGCGAGACAGACGCGCCAGGATCGTGGCGACCGTCGGCCCCGCCAGCGCGGCCCCCGACATGCTACGCCAGCTTTTCCGGAATGGTGTCGATACCTTCCGCCTGAATTTCAGTCATGGCGAACATGAGACCCATGCCGGTGTGATCGCCGCCATCCGGGCATTGGAGGCAGAGGCGGGCGTCCCCATTGGCATCCTGCAAGACCTGCAGGGCCCGAAGATCCGGCTCGGCAGGCTCAGCAGCGGCCCGCACATGCTGGAGCGCGGTCAGACGGTCGCCTTTGCGCCTGACGAAAGCGCCGACGCATTTCCCCTGCCGCATCCCGAGATTTTCGCGGCACTTCAGCCCGGCCATCGCCTCTTTATCGATGACGGGCGGGTGCGGCTGGTCGCGCAGCGCGTCGCGCCCGACCGGATCGAGGCCGAAGTGCTGGAGGGCGGCCAGATCCGTCGCGCCCGACCGGATCGAGGCCGAAGTGCTGGAGGGCGGCCAGATC
>JAGQTK010000393.1 GCA_020439065.1 Microthrixaceae bacterium | reverse complement strand
CGTCCTGAAAACGCTGGGCTCGCGAGGGGTTACGGGTCGGTACCCTAACGGTCGTCGCCGACACCGCCGGGTCAAGTCCCGTGAGGTGGTGTACGACGTCGTCGTGTGATTCCTCGTCGGTGGATCAGGCAGTCAAGGCCGGTGTCACCTCCTCGGTGTCCTCGGTGACACTGTCGGCGGGCTTGTCGGTGCGGGAGCGAGCCAGCACGTCGAGGCCGAGGTAGCGGCGGCCTTCGATCCACTCGTCGTGCTGCTCGGCCAGCACCGCCCCGACGAGTCGGATCAGCGCGGTACGATCCGGGAAGATCCCCACCACATCGGTCCGGCGGCGGATCTCCTTGTTGAGGCGCTCCTTTATCCGGCCCTCAAGGTCGGATCAACCCCTGATCTTCGATCCGGTCAGCGGTCGAGACGGTGCAGATGGTCCGTCAGGGCGTCGGTGACGCGGTGGTGGCGGGCGGCTTCGTCGAGCCAACCACGGTCGCGGGCGTCGGCCTCGAGGGCCGCGATGTCGGTGCGTTGCGCCTCGAGCGCGCCGCGGAATTCCGGTCCGGTGACGAAGTTGTCGCAGGTTTCGCAGATGTTGGCATAGGGAC
>JAGQTK010000392.1 GCA_020439065.1 Microthrixaceae bacterium | reverse complement strand
CCGAGGAGACCTCCACCCAGGTTGAAGCCTGCTTCCTGGCCGCCCTCGAGGAGCAAGGACTGCTGGCCCAGGCCGACGCCCGCGACACCCTCGCGTTGCGGGCCGCGTTGCTGTCCGGACAGCCCGAGGTGATCGAGCAGGTCATCACCAGGCAGCAGCAGGTGCCGATGCTGCTCGCGGTCAGCGACAACGGACCACAGATGCGTTCCCACTCCACCCGAGAGTTCTTCGCCGGCGTGTACATCGCTCAACGGTTCGGCCGCCCGCACACCCCGACCGACCAAGCATGGATCGAGTCGCTGTTCGGGCACGTCAAGGGCGAACACCCGCACCTGGAGAAGATCACCGACCCCGCCGTCCTGGAAGCAGAGCTGACCCTGGTCCAGCACCGCTACAACACGATCCGGCTGCACGCCTCGATCGGCTACGTCACCCCCGAGGACGAGCACACCGGACGCGGCCAGGCCATCCGCCAAGCCCGCCGCGACGGGCTCGCCGCAGCCCGCCAAGCCAGGATCGACTACCGTCGATCCCACCAAGGAAACCAGTCATGACCACGAACCAGGTCTGGTTGGGTATTTCCCACCCGAAGTGCCA
>JAGQTK010000391.1 GCA_020439065.1 Microthrixaceae bacterium | reverse complement strand
ACCGGGCTCACCGTGGACGAGGCTCTTGCGGTGCCCGATGATTACCCGCAGTCGATCGGCCTGACCCGCGCTGTGTCGCCGTTGCGGATCGCCGGTATGACCGGCATGCTGTTGCGCGCGAAGAACCAGATCAGGCGGAAGCGGTGAACCGGCGGGCGGTCATCCAGTCGGTGATCGCCGCAGTCCAACCGGTCTGGTCGTAGTTCCACAGCTTCGTGTGTCGTGCGCCGCTGAACTCCGGCATGGTCACGATGTCGGGTCGCGCATCAGCCAGGGCGTGTGAGGCGTCGGCGGGCACGAAACCGTCATCGTCGCTGTGCAGAATCAACACGGGCGCCTTCAGCTCACCCGCCCGTGCGACCATGTCGAGCTGATCGAACGGGATCACCTGCTCGGCCCCGCTGAGTCGCGCCGTCACGGCCGACGACAGCGCGTTCATCGCCAGTTGCGGCAAAGGCTCCCGAAGACCTGCCTCTCGCGCTTGGAAGCGCAGCACCGTGCGCCAGTCGACCACCGGCGAATCCAGGATGAGACCGGCGATCGCCTCCCGGTGACTGGACGACACCGCCGCCTGCAGCACGATCGCTCCACCCATCGACCA
>JAGQTK010000390.1 GCA_020439065.1 Microthrixaceae bacterium | reverse complement strand
CGATCGCGACACGCCGAGGCACGCGCGGTGGGTAATTTTTTTCGGCCCGTCAGTGCCTGTGGATAATTTCCGGGGAACGGCGGGATCGCGCCGAAAGTTCTCCCCAGTTCCGAGTGCTCGACGGTGGAATACCGGTGGAAAACTACATTGGTGTAACTACATCATCTTGTGGTCCATCACCGTGTGGTTCACTATATGTAGTGCCTCCCGGCATTTCCGGGGGGCGCGGTAGATTCTTCAACGAAGGGTTGGTTATGGCTACTACAACCGTGTACACCAAGCCGTCATGCGTGCAGTGCAATGCCACCTATCGCGCGCTCGACAGCCAGGGCATCGAGTACGACGTGGTCGATCTCTCCGAGGATCCCACGGCGCTCGAAACCGTCAAAGAACTCGGCTACCTGCAGGCACCCGTGGTCGTCACCGACGACGAGCACTGGTCGGGCTTCCGCCCGGATCGCATCTCGGCGCTCGCCGCTCGTCTCGCCGACTGACCCCGCGGCGCACACGGGGCCGGGCGTCCACGACGGCGGGATCGCGCAGAAGCGAGCAAGGAGGAGACATGGCCAAGCTGGTCTACTTCTCGAGCGTGTCCGGCAACA
>JAGQTK010000038.1 GCA_020439065.1 Microthrixaceae bacterium | reverse complement strand
CGCCCGCTCGGACAAGAAGGACGCCTCGCGGATCTCGCTGGGGGGCCGACTCGTCGCCGACCTCTTGAGCACCGCCGGCGTCGACCGCGTCATCACCATGGCGCTCCACGCGCCGCAGGTGCACGGCTTCTTCTCCGTGCCGGTCGACCAGCTCACCGCGCTCGGGATCCTCGCCGAGCACTACCTCGGCCGCGACCTGACCGACTGCGTCGTCGTCTCGCCCGACCTGGGCAACGCCAAGACCGCCACCCAGTTCGCCCGGCTCCTCGGGCTGCCCGTCGCGGCCGGTTCCAAGCAGCGGCTGGCCGACGACCGCGTCGTCATCGACGCCATCGTCGGCGACGTCGCCGGCAAGCGGGCGATCGTCCTCGACGACGAGATCGCCACCGGCGGGTCGATCGTCGAGCTGCTCGACCGGCTCGCCGACGCCGGCTGTACGAGCGCGTCGGTCACCTGCACCCACGGCCTGTTCGCCGGCAAGGCCGTCGAGAGGCTGCGCCACCACCCGATGATCACCGAGGTCGTCACCACCGACACGGTCCCCGCTCCCGCCGACTGGCCCGAGCTCGAGGTCCGCAGCGTCGCCGCGCTCTTCGCCGAGGCGGTGGCCCGCATCCACGCCGGCGAGTCCGTCAGCAGCCTCTTCGACGGGGTCGACCCGTCGCTCGGGCCGCCGCAGCCCAAGCTCTTCGAGTGACCGCCGGGGTGGTGGGCGCGCGTCGCGGGCACCGTCGTACGTCGTGGGTCAGGTCACGCGACGACCGACGTGATGTCGGTCGCTTTGTCCGTATTTTCCCGGGCCAGGCCGTCTAGCCTGTCTCGTTGTGTCTGACCTCGACGCCCCGCCCAGCGACCTCACCGGGCCCGATGCCCCCATCGGGATCTTCGACTCCGGGTTCGGAGGGCTCACCGTCGCGCGCTCGGTCATCGACCAGCTGCCCCACGAGTCGATCGTCTATCTCGGCGACACGGCCCGGCAACCCTATGGCCCCAAGCCGATCAGCGAGGTGCGCGAATATGCGCTCGAGTGCCTCGACCACCTCGTCTCCCACGGTGTCAAGGCCCTGGTGATCGCCTGCAACTCCGCCAGCGCCGCGATGCTCCGCGACGCCCGGGAGCGCTACGACGTCCCGGTCGTCGAGGTGATCTATCCCGCGACCCGCCGCGCCGTGCGCGCCTCGCGCAACGACCGCATCGGCGTGATCGGCACCCACGCCACCATCGACTCCCTGGCCTATGTCGACGCGTTCGCCGCCGCACCGCAGATCGACCTGATGACCCGGGCCTGCCCCGAGTTCGTCGAGTTCGTCGAGCAGGGGATCACCGGTGGCGACGAGCTGCTCAAGGTGGCCCACGACTACCTCGACCCGTTGGTCGACGCCGGCGTCGACACCCTCGTGCTGGGCTGCACCCACTATCCGTTGCTGACCGGCGTCATCTCCTACGTGATGGGCGACGACGTGACCCTCGTGAGCTCGGCCGAGGAGTGCGCCAAGGAGGTCTACAAGATGCTCGTCGAGACCGGCCTGATGCGTCCGGGCGGCGAGCCCACCTACCGCTTCCTCACCACCGGCTCGCCGGAGGAGTTCGAGACCATCGGCCGCCGGTTCCTCGGCCCTGAGCTGCACGCCGCCTATCAGTTCGTGGGAGGGCTCGGATGAGACTCACCGTCGTCGGCTGCTCGGGCTCCTATCCCGGGCCGGACTCGCCCGCCAGCGCCTATCTCCTCGAGAGCGACCTCGACGGGCGCACCTGGCGGATCCTGCTCGACCTCGGCAACGGGTCGCTGGGGCCACTGCACCGCTACACCGACCCGCTCGCGATCGACGGGGTGTTCCTCAGCCACCTGCACGCCGACCACTGCCTGGACCTGTGCAGCTACTACGTGCTGCGCAAGTATCACCCCGAGGGTGCTCAGCCCCGCATCCCCGTGCACGGCCCGGTGGGCGTCGCCGAGCGCCTCGCGGCCGCCTATGACCTGCCCCACGAGCCCGGGATGACCGGCGAGTTCGACTTCCTCGAGTACGCCGGTCCGATCCGTCTCGGGCCTTTCCTCGTCGAGCCCGTCCCCGTGGTCCACCCGGTGCCGTCGTTCGCACTGCGGGTCACCGCCGATGGGCGAACGATGACCTATTCCGGCGACACGGCCCCGTGCCCCGGCCTCGACGAGGCCGCCGCCGGCGTCGACCTGCTGCTGGCCGAGGCGTCGTTCCTCGACGGCGTCGACAACCCCGAGGGCATCCACCTCACCGGCCGCGACGCCGCCGAGCTCGCCGTCCGCGCGGGTGTCGGTCGACTGGTGCTGACCCACGTCCCGCCCTGGCACGACGCCGCGGTCGCGCTGGCGGCCGCCCACGAGGTCTTCACCGGGCCGCTGGAGCTGGCCCGCCCGGGTGCGGTCTATGACGTCTGACCACGCGCCGGCCGTCTAGACCAACCCGGCATCGTGGACGCAGATCGCGATCTGGACCCGGTTGGTGACGCCCAGCTTGTCGAAGAGCCGCGACACGTGCGCCTTGACGGTGGCGACGGAGAGGAAGAGCTCCGCCGCGATCTCGGCGTTGCTGAGCCCGCGGCCGACCGCGACGGCGACGTCGCGCTCACGCTCGGTGAGGGCGGTGAGCCGGTCGGTGGCGGTCTGGGCGCGGTCGTCCGGGGTGGTGGCGCGGACCCGGCGCACCAGGCTCTGCGTCGCTGACGGCGACAGCATGGTCTCGCCGTCGACCACCCGGCGGATCGCAGCGACGATCTCGGCGGGCGGGGTGTCCTTGAGCAGGAACCCGTCGGCTCCGGCCGCCACCGCCTCGACGACGTAGTCGTCCGCGTCGAACGTGGTCAGCACGATCACGTGGGGCGGCCGGGGGTCGGCGAGCAGCTCACGGGTCGCGTCGAGACCGTTGCGCACCGGCATCCGGATGTCCATCAGCACGACGTCCGGGGACAGCTCGCGGGTGCGGCGTACGCCGTCGGCGCCGTCGACCGCCTCGCCCACGAGCTCGAGGTCCGCCCGGCCACCCAGCATGAGGGTGAGCGCCGAACGGACCAGCGGGTCGTCGTCCACGACGAGGACCCGGATCAGGCCGTCCACGGCAGCCACCCTTCCACGACGAACTCGCGCCCCTCGATCCGGTGCCCCAGGCGCCCGCCGCGCAGCTGGACCCGCTCGGCGAGCCCGAGCAGCCCGAGGGCGGCTCCGGGCGTGCGCGTGGGGCCGAAGCCCAACGGGTTGCGCAGCTCCACGGTCACCCCTGCGTCGGGCGAGCCCGCCAGGCGGACCGACAGGGTGGCTCCCGGCGCGTGCTTGCCGACGTTGGTGATGCCCTCCTGGATGATGCGGTAGAGGGTTCGGCCGAGGTTGCCGGGCATCTCCGCGGGGGCCAGGTCCGCGTCGTCGAGATCCACCCGAGCCCCGTGGTCGCGAGCCTCGGCGAGCAGGGCCGAGACGTCGGAGAACGTCGGCTGCGGCCGATCGAGCAGCTCGCCGGTCTCGGTGTCGCGCAGCACGCCGAGCACCCCGCGCAGGTCCATCAGCGCGGCGTTGGCCTGCTGCTGAACCTCGGCGGCGCCCGCCCGCAGGCTGTCCGCGTCGAGGTCGTCGCGGAACGCGAGCGCTCCGGCACGCATGGAGATCTGCGAGATCCGGTGTGCCAGGACGTCGTGCATCTCGCGCGCGATCCGGGCCCGCTCGGTGCTCCGCGCCTGGAGGGCACGCAGCCCCTGCTCGGCCTCGGCGCGCTCGGCCCGGTGGTGGAGCGCGGCGACCAGCTCTCGGCGCGACCCGACGTACATCCCCCAGCCGATGATCACGGCCAGGAAGAGGATGCCGAAGAGTGCGTTGATCCAGAACGGGCTGTCGTCGGTGCTCGGGATGATCAGCGTGGATGCGGCGAGCGCCATCATGGTGACCGCGCCGACGGGGAGGATCTCGCGCCAGCGTCGCCGCGTTGCGAGCGAGAACGTGGCGAGGATCCCCGGCGCTGCGCTCAACGACGAGAACATGCCGACCAGGCCGATCGTCAGCGCGACCTGGACGGGCCAGCGACGCCGGAAGTGGACGAGGACGAAGGAACCCACCCCGACCGCGACGTCCACCCCGAAGAGCCAGCGCTGCTCACGCCACTCGACCGGCACCGAGCCGACCAGGATGAGGCCGGTGAAGGCCAGCATCGCCAGCAGCCGCCAGGTGTGCCCCCACCACGTCAGCGTCGGCTGGTAGAGCTCGGGCGCGGTGCGATCCACGCTCGCAGCCTAGGTGCCCGCCGTCGGTGGCGGGACGACCCGGGGTCGTTGACCACCCCCTACTTTGGTCGATCCGACTCCGGCCACAGGGCCGATGTGGGGCTGGGCGCTGACTGGCAGAGTCGTCGGCATGATCACCGTCAGTGACCTGAGCAAGAAGTACGGCGCGTTCGCCGCCGTGGACCACATCGACTTCACCTGCCGGCCCGGCCGGGTGACCGGCTTCCTCGGACCCAATGGCGCCGGCAAGACCACGACCATGCGAATCGTGCTGGGGGTGCTGGCCGCCGACGGCGGCACCGTGACGCTGTCCGGCGCACCCCTCACCCGCACCGACCGCAGCCGGTTCGGGTACATGCCCGAAGAGCGCGGCCTGTACCCCAAGATGCGGGTGCTCGAGCAGGTCGTCTACCTCGCCCGACTGCACGGGCTCGAGAAGGCGGATGCCACCGAGCGCGCGACCGCGCTGCTGACCGAACTCGGCCTCGCCGAGCGGCTGAACGACACCATCGAGTCGCTGTCCCTGGGTAACCAGCAGCGCGCGCAGGTCGCCGCAGCCCTCGTGCACGACCCGCAGGTGCTCATCCTCGATGAGCCGTTCTCCGGACTCGACCCGCTCGCCGTCGACGTGGTGGCCGCTGTCCTGCAGGACCGCGCCGCGAAGGGTGCCGCGATCCTCTTCTCCTCGCACCAGCTCGAACTCGTCGAACGCCTCTGCGACGACCTCGTCATCCTCGCCGGCGGCACGATCCGGGCATCCGGTTCGACCGAGGCGCTGCGCGCCGAGCATGCCGGCGCCCGCTACGAACTCGTCTCCAGCGGCGACATCGGCTGGCTGCGCACGACACCGGGGATCGAGGTGGTCGTTCGACGGCGGCTACGCCCTGTTCGACGCCGACACCGACGAGACGGCGCAGCGGGTGCTCCGCCGCGCCATCGCCGAGGGAGCGGTCACGAGTTTCGCGCCCCGGCATCCGTCCCTCGCCCAGATCTTCAAGGAGGTCATCCAGTGAGCACGCCCGCCCGCGCCACGAGCGCCAACCGCACGGCCCCACGAAACGCGCCCAGCGAGCTGCAGGGGGTCTGGCTCGTCGCCGAGCGCGAGATCGGCTCGAAGCTGCGCAGCAAGGCCTTCATCATCTCGACCGCGATCCTGTTCGCGATCGCCCTCGCCGGCATCCTGTTCGCGGGGCTCGCCTCGAAGGATGCCACCGGCACGCCCGTCGCCGTGGTCGGCACGGCGAGCGCGGCCGTCGAGGGCATCGAGGGCATCTCGCCCACCCAGGTGGCCGACCGTGCCGCGGCCGAGTCGCTCGTGCGCAGCGGCGACGTCGACGCGGCGATCGTGAACGACCCCGACAGCCCCGCCGGCTTCACCGTCATCGCCGACTCGCAGGCGCCCACCTCGCTGCTGCTGACCCTCGCCAAGGTCCCGACCGTCGAGCTGCTGAACCCACCGACCACCGATGAGGGCCTGCGCTACCTCGTCGCGATCGGCTTCGGCGTGGTGTTCCTGATGGCGGCCAGCCTGTTCGGCAGCACCATCGCGCAGAGCGTCGTCGAAGAGAAGCAGACCCGCGTGGTCGAGATCCTCATCTCGGCGATCCCCGCCCGCACCCTGCTGGCCGGCAAGGTCATCGGCAACACGATCCTCGCGATGGGGCAGGTGCTCGGGCTCGCGGCGATCGCGATCATCGGGCTCACCGTCACGGGGCAGGCCGCCCTCCTGCAGGGCCTCGGCGCGCCCATCGTGTGGTTCGCGATCTTCTTCCTGTTCGGCTTCATCCTGCTCGCCTCGCTGTTCGCGGCCGCCGCCGCGATGGTCTCGCGCCAGGAAGACATCGGCTCGACCACGATGCCGCTGACCATGCTCATCATGGCGCCGTACATGCTGGTCATCCTGTTCAACGACAACCCGCTGGTGATGTCGATCATGTCGTACGTGCCGTTCTCGGCACCCGTCGGCATGCCCATGCGCCTGTTCCTCGGCGAGGCGCAGTGGTGGGAGCCGCTGCTCTCGCTCGTGATCCTGCTCGCCACCTGCGTCGCCGCGATCTGGGTGGGCGCCAAGATCTACGAAAACTCGCTGCTGCGGATGGGCGCGCGCGTGAAGCTCGGCGAGGCGCTTCGGGGCTAGCCCGGCCGGGGCGGTGCGCCTCGTGCGCGCGCCCCGGGTGGATGCCACGGCCCCCGCTTCGCCGAAGTGCGGGCCGCGGCATCCAGCTCTTGTGAGAATGGATGCATGGACTCGCTGCACGATCTCTGCACCCACCACTTCGCCTCCGACAACCACGCCGGCGCGCACCCCGAGGTGCTCGCCGCGCTCGTTGCCGCGAACGGCGGCCACCAGGACGCCTACGGCGCCGATGCGTACACGGCGCACCTCGACGGGGTGCTGGCCGGGCACTTCGGCGAGGGGATCGACGTCTACCCGGTGTTCAACGGCACGGGCGCGAACGTCGTCGGGTTGCAATCGATGCTGCCGCGCTGGGGCGGCGTGATCACGGCGCGCACCGCCCACATCAACGTCGACGAGAACGGGGCACCCGAGCGTGTGGGCGGCATGAAGCTGCTGCCCCTCGACACCCCCGACGGCAAGCTGCGCCCCGAGCAGATCGACCGTGCCGCATGGGGCTGGGGCGATGAGCATCGCGCGCAGCCGCTCGTGGTGTCGATCACGCAATCGACCGAGCTTGGCACCAACTACACCCCGGCCGAGGTCAAGGCGATCGCCGACGCCGCGCATGCCCAGGGCATGCGCGTGCACCTCGACGGGGCGCGCATCGCGAACGCGGCCGCGGCCCTCGGGGTGCCGCTGCGCGCCTTCACGACCGACGCCGACGTCGATGTGCTCTCGCTCGGCGGCACCAAGAACGGGGCGATCGGCGCCGAGGCCATCGTCGTGCTGCGGCCCGGGGCATCCGAGGGACTGCGCTACCTGCGCAAGCTCAACATGCAGCTGGGCTCGAAGCAGCGCTTCGCCTCGGCGCAGCTGATCGCCCTGTTCGAAGGCGCACTGTGGCTCGACTCGGCCGCGCACGCGAACGCCATGGCGAGCCGGCTGCGCGCAGGGCTGGCGGATGCCGCGGCCGCCGGCGCGCTCGCATTCACCCAGGCGACCGAGTCGAACGCCGTGTTCGCCCGCCTGCCGCTTGCCGCGGCGAACGCGCTGCGGCCCCGCTTCGGGTTTTATGACTGGGCCGGACCGTTCGCCGACGGCACGGTCGAGGTGCGCTGGATGTGCTCGTGGGACACCACCGAGGCCGATGTGGATGCCTTCGCCGCGGCGATCATCGCCGCGTGCGCCTCGCGCTCGGGCGGCTAGCGTTCGGGCTGGCGCGGGTCGTGCCTGCGCGGTTTCGAAGCCCCGCGGCTCGTGTGCGTGCCGCCGGCGGAATATCTTGGCGCGCGTAGGGTTGAAGTCGGAGTGGGCGATGCCCATCCACGCAATCTTTGCCCGAACACCGTGAAAGCGAGCTCCTCTTGACCACTCCCGCCGTGAGCCTTGACCAGCCCCGCACCGACCGCGCCGCCGCCACCGAGGCGCCCCTGCTCGACGTGCTCAGCACGCGTTGGAGTCCCCGCGCGTTCGACGCCGAAGCGGCGATCGACGAGGAGAAGCTGAACAACGCGCTCGAGGCGGCCCGCTGGTCACCCTCCGCCGGCAACTCGCAGCCCTGGCGATTTGTGGTCGCCCGCCGCGGCTCCGAAGCGCACGCCACGATCCACGCGAGCCTCACCGGCTGGAACAAGGAATGGGCCGGCGAGGCCGCGGTGCTCATCGTCGCGCTCGCCGAGGTCGAGAACGCGCTCGGGGAGCCTCAGCACTGGGCACGCTACGACCTCGGTCAGGCGATGGCGCACCTCTCGGTGCAGGCGCACCACGACGGGCTGCACGCCCACCAGATGGGCGGCTTCGACGCGGCCGCGCTGTGCGAGGCCTTCGCGCTCGAGCCGCGACTGGCGCCGGTCACGGTGACGGCGCTCGGCACGATCGGCGACCCGGCGCAGCTGCCCGAGGTGCTGCGCGAGCGTGAGGGCGCCCCGCGCGCCCGCCGCACCCTCGACGACACCGTCATCGTCAACGCCTAGCCTGCGCGCGGAGCCTCCGGGCGCGCGTGTCTCCGAGCGCGCGATGCCTCCGGGCGTGCGATGCCTCCGGGCGCGCGTAGCCCCCGGGCGCGCGATGCCCGCGGTCAACGCGCAGGCGCCTCGCCCACGGCGGGTGCGGGCAACTCCTGCCGGTCGGGGTGGAACGCGGTGAACACCGAGTAGGTCTCGCCATCGGCATCGGGGCCGCGTTCCTTGAACTCGTTGATGAGGGCGTAGAGCCGCTCCTCGAACTCTGCCTTCGAGGCCGCGTTGATCTTCAGCCCGAGCCAGCTGATGTGCAGCTGTTCGGGGTCAAACCCCTCGATCTGCTGCAGGAACGTCTCGACCAGCACGGGCGACGCGTTCGGGACGTGCGTGTTCCAGGAGCGCCCCGTGGCCCGGTAGGGCACCTCGCGAGCGCCCTGCGCGCCGTGGCGCTCGGGTTCGGCCACGAGGAACCCTGTGTGCACGAGGGTGCGCACATGATGCAGCATCGTGCCCGGGTTGACGCCGAGGAGGGTGGCGAGCTCCTTATTGGTGCGCGCCGTGTGGGCACACAGTCGCAGCACGCGCAGCCGCAGCGGCGAACTCAGCGCCCGCGCGATCGCCTGCGCGTCAGCCTCCGTATCCGCCGCCATGCCACCACGCTAGCCCACCGATTGACAGTGCTCAATCAATCGCGCACACTGATTGACATGTCTCAATCAGAGGGATCGGGAGAGGGATCGGGATCGGAATCGGAATCGGGCCCAGACACCCACGCACCGCACACCCCGAGCCCCAGCCCGGCCCCGGCCCCCGCGCCCACGCGCTCGCTGTGGCGCGACGGCAACTTCCTCACCATGTGGAGCGGCCAGTCGCTCGCCCAGTTCGGCGCACAGCTGACGGAGCTGGCGATCCCCGTGCTCGCCGTGCTCGTGCTGGGCGCGAGCGAGCTCGAGGTCGGGGTGCTCACGGCCGCCGGGCTCGCCGCGTTTCTCGTCGTGGGCCTGCCGGCCGGCGCGTGGATCGACCGGATGCGCAAGCGCCACGTGATGATCTGGGCCGACGCCGTCCGGGCGCTCGCGCTGGCCGCGCTGCCGACCCTCTGGGCGCTCGGGGTGCTCGAGATGTGGCACCTGTATGCCGTCGCGCTCGTCGTGGGCGTGGCGACCGTGTTCTTCGACGTCTCGTACCAGAGCCTGATCCCCTCGCTCGTCCGCCCCGAGCAGATCGCCGAGGCCAACGGCAAGCTCGAATCCACCCACCAGCTCGCCGGCGTCGCCGGGCCCGCGATCGGTGGCTGGCTGATCGGCGTTCTCGGCGCGCCGCTGTCGATCGTCGGCACCGTGCTCACCTACGTCGCGTCGTTCGTGGCCCTCATCCGCACCCGCGATCACGAGCAGCTGCGCGACCCCGCTGACCACGCCCCGCTCCTGCACGAGATCGGCGAGGGCCTGCGATGGGTGTTCGGCAACCCTCTCCTCCGCCGGATCGTGGCCACCACCGGCGTCTCGAACCTGTGCAACACCATCTCATTCACGATGCTGCCGATCTTCCTCCTGCGCGAGCTCGGCCTGAGCCCCGCCTCGATGGGCGTGATCTTCGCGCTCGGCGCGATCGGCGGCCTTCTCGGCGCCGTCGCGACGCCGCACATCGTGCGCTGGATCGGCGAGGCCCGCGCCATCCCGGTGAGCGCCATCGCCTTCAGCGTCGTGGCGCTCGGGCTGCCCCTCGCGGCGACCTTCCCGGCCTTCGCCTTCGGATTGCTGGTCGTGCAGGGCTTCGTGTCGAGCTTTACCGTGCTGCTCTACAACATCACCCAGGTCACCTTCCGTCAGCGCATCACGCCGCCCCGCCTGCTCGGTCGCATGAACGCCTCGGTGCGATTCGTCGTCTGGGGCGTCATGCCGATCGCCGCGCTCCTGGCGGGCGTGCTCGGGCAGTGGCTCGGGGTGCTGGCCACGATGTGGATCGGCGCGATCGGTCAGCTGCTCTCGGCCGCGTTCGTCGCGATCGGCCCGTTCTGGCGCATGCGCGAGCTGCCGAGCGCGAACGCGAGCACCGACACGGCCCCAAACACGACCCCGAACACGGGCACGAGCGCGTAGCGCCCGGCGGTGCTGACCCGCGGCGCGGCGGCTACGACGCGCCCTGCACCCGCGGCGCCGGCATGCCCGTGGGGCGACGCGAGCGCACGATGCCGATGATCGCCAGCGCGATGGTCGCCACCCACATGATCAGCGCGAAGATCGACGCCAGCGTGAAGATGAACGACGCCATCTCGATGCTGACGCCGCCGCCGGTCCACACCGTCAGCGCCGCCGGCACCGGCGGTCCGTCGGCCTGGTCGGGCACCGTCAGCCCCATGAGCACGAGCGCGAGCCACAGCATCCACGACACCGCCGTGTACGAACTGCGGGTGGATGCCACCGGCCGCACATCGCGATCGAACACGGTGAGCACCGGCGCGATGTACAGGGCGATGAGCAGCAGGGCCCCGTAGACCACGCCGACCACGGCCAGCCACCCCAGCTCCGCACCGACGAACGCGCGGCCCCAGAACAGGAAGAACGTGAGCACCACGGGCACGATCCACTGAAGGATGAACGCGACCCTGCCGGCGACCGAGAAAATCATGTTTCGACCCTAGCGATCGGCGGTCGCGCGTTACGCCGTGCGACCCGATCTCGTGGGCACACCGTCAACCGCATCACACCGCGCCGGCGGGTCCGCCGCCGGTCTCCCCCGCCGCGCGACGATGCGCGCCGCGGCCGACACGACCGCCCAGCGCATCCGCCGCCCGCACGAGCGCGAGGTGCGTGAGTGCCTGCGGCGCGTTGCCCGCCTGACGCCCCGTCGCGGGGTCGTACTCCTCCGCGAGCAGCCCGAGGTCGTTCGCCGCGTCGCAGAGCCGATCCATCAGCGCCTCCGCGTCGGCGAGGCGCCCGGTCGCGGCGTACTGCTCGACGAGCCAGAACGAGCAGGCAAGAAACGTCTGCTCGCTGCCGAGCACGCCGTCGCCGGCCGCGTCGGTGCGGTACCGCACGACGAACCCGCCGCGCATGAGGTCGCGCTCGATCGCCGCGACCGTCGCGAGCATGCGCGGATCGTCGGGCGCGCAAAAGCCGACGAGCGGCAGCAGCAGCAGCGAGGCATCCACCTCGCCCGCGCCGTACGACTGCACGAAGTGCCCGCGCTCGGCATCGACACCGTGCGCCTCGACCTCGGCCCGAACCCGATCGCGCAGGCGGGCCCAGTGCGCGTCCGGCCCATCGCAGCCATGCTCGCGCACCGCGCGCACGCCGCGGTCGAGCGCGGCCCACACCATCACCCGCGAGTACGTGAACATCCGCGGATCGCCGCGCATCTCCCAGATGCCCTGATCCGGCTCGTCGATGTGTGCCTCGACGAAATCGAGCAGCGCCCGTTGCAGGGGCCAGGAGAAGTCCGTCTCCTCGAGCCCGGCCATGCGCGCCGCCTCGAGCGCGACCATCACCTCGCCGACGACATCGGCCTGAAACTGCAGTGCCGCGGCGTTGCCCACCCGCACCGGCGCCGCGCCGCCGTAGCCGGGCAGGTGCGGGAGCGTGCGCTCCGCGAGATCCCGCTCGCCGGCGACGCCGTACATGATCTGCACGTCCGAGGCATCGCCCGCGATGGCGCGCAGCAGCCAGCCGCGCCACTGCTGCACCTCGGCCGTGAAGCCGTGCGCGACGAGCGCCTCGATCGTGAGCGAGGCATCCCGAAGCCACACGTAGCGGTAGTCCCAGTTGCGCGCGCCGCCGAACTGCTCCGGCAGCGAGGTGGTGGGCGCCGCGACGATGCCGCCCGTCTCCTCGTGGCTGAGCGCCCGCAGCACCAGCAGCGAACGCACGACCTCGACGTGACGCGGGCCGCTGTGGTCGATGCCGGCGCTCCAATCCGACCACCACCGCGCGGTGCGCGCGAGCACTGCGTCGACGTCGCACGGGGGCGGCGCGGCGCGGTGGGAGGCGAACCACGCGAGCGTGAGATCGACGTGCTCCCCCGGCGAGACCGTCACGACGCCACGGTGGGCAAAGCCCTCGGCATGCAGCCGGGCGCCCCGGATCACGAGCGCATCGGGCCCTGCGATCGCGACCAGCGCGGGGTGCTCCCCGGTGCCGACCTGGCGCATCCACGGCATCGCGCGCGCGTAGTCCGGGCGAATGCGCAGGTCGACCTCGAACTCGACCCTCCCCGACACCCCACGCACGCGGCGCACGATGTCGGTGTCGTCGTCGCACGGCATGACGTCGATCACCTCGGCGACGCCGGCGGCGCTCGTCCACCGCGTACGCAGCGTGAAGCTGTCGCCGTCGTACGCGCGTTCCGCGCGCGCCGCAGGATCGGCGGGGCGAAGCATCCATCGCCCGTGCCGTTCGTCGCCCAGGATCGCGCCGAACAGCGACGCCGAGTCGAAGCGGGGCAGACACAGCCAGTCCATGCTGCCCTCGCGCGACACGAGCGTCGCCGCCCGGCAATTGCTCAGAAGCGCGTACTCCTCGATGGGGACCGCCATGCCCTCATCCTGCCAGCGCGCGGCGCGGTTTTCACGCCGTGTGCTCGCTGAGGATCGCGAGGGTCGAGCCGTCGGCCGCGACATCCACCCGCACCGTGTCGCCGTCGCGCACCCCGCCGGAGAGGATCGCCCGTGCGAGGCGGTCCTGGATCTCGGTCTGGATGAGGCGGCGCAGGGGACGCGCCCCGTACATCGGGTCGTAGCCCCGCTCGGCGAGCCAGGCCCGCGCATCGGGGGTGACCGCGAGGGTGAGGCGACGTTCGTGCAGGCGCTCCTGCAGGCGGTCGACCGAGATCTCGACGATCTGGGCCAGGTCGTCCTCGGTGAGCGCGTGGAAGATCACGATGTCATCGAGGCGGTTGATGAACTCGGGCTTGAACGCCTGGCGCACGAGCGCCTGCACGGCCTCGCGCTTGGCCTGCGCGTCGATCGTCGGGTCGATGAGGATCTGCGAGCCGAGGTTCGAGGTGAGGATAAGGATGACGTTGCGGAAGTCGACGGTGCGACCCTGCCCATCGGTGAGGCGGCCATCGTCCATGACCTGCAGCAGCACGTCGAAGACCTCGGGGTGCGCCTTCTCGACCTCATCGAGCAGGACCACGCTGTAGGGGCGACGACGGACGGCCTCGGTGAGCTGGCCGCCCTGCTCGTAGCCGACGTAGCCGGGAGGGGCGCCGACG
>JAGQTK010000389.1 GCA_020439065.1 Microthrixaceae bacterium | reverse complement strand
GGCCGGAACCTACTACGTCGCCTCATGCCGCCGTGACGAGCCGATCTCCGCGGTGGCCGCGAGTAGACCTGCGGCGAACTCCTGTCTGGCTCGGGCCGGCCGGCACGCCGCTGTCCACGCAGCCTGGTCAAGTCCCGGGTAGTGGTGTAACTGGTTGTGGTCCTTCGTAGGTGTTCAGGCGGGTAGTTCGATCAGTGGGTCGGTGTTCACCTCCGGCGTGTGGTCGGTGTCGGTGACGGTCAGGCGGCATCGGCTGAGCACCTCGAGGCCGAGGTAGCGGCGGCCTTCGGCCCATTCGTCGGTTTGTTCGGCCAGGACGGCGCCGATGAGCCGGACGATGGCGTCTCTGTTCGGGAAGATGCCTACGACGTCGGTGCGGCGGCGGATCTCGCGGTTGAGCCGTTCGGTGGGGTTGTTGGACCAGATCTGGCGCCACACATCGTCGGGAAACGCGGTGAATGCCAGCAGGTCTTCACGGGCGTCGCCGAGGTGTTCGGCGACGTCGGGTAGGCGGTCTTCGGTGTATTCGATGAGTCGGTCGAACTGGGCATTGACCGCACCAGCAGTGGGTTGGTCGTAAACGCTGTGCAGCATCGCTTTCAC
>JAGQTK010000388.1 GCA_020439065.1 Microthrixaceae bacterium | reverse complement strand
CACCACCATCGACCACATCATCCCGCGCTCCCGCGGCGGCGCCGACTCGTGGGAGAACCTCGTCGCCTGCTGCCTCAAGTGCAACAACATCAAGGGCGACCGCACCCCGCAGGAGATGGGGTGGAAGCTGCGCATGATCCCGCGCCCGCCGCACGGCACCGCGTGGCTCGTGCGCGGGGCGGAACGCTCGCAGCCGCAGTGGGACGAGTACCTGGCGCCCGCGGCCTGAGCCGGCCCGCCGGAACCGCGCGAGCGCGCGGCTAGACTCGTCGCGCCCGCCTCTGTAGCTCAATGGAAGAGCAGCTCCGTCCTAAGGAGAGGGTTGGGGGTTCGAGTCCCTCCAGGGGCACCGTGCTCGCGTCGCCTCGAGTCGGCGCCCTCCCTCGCGGCTCCTGGCGTGAATCGTCAATGATCGGACCTGGCGGCACTCCGCGCGCGCTCGCGACAGTGGAGGCATGACCGAGACCGACTCCGAGATCGCCGTGCCGGCGCGCGCGCGCCTACCCCGGTGGACCCGCCCGAGCGCCGTGGCGCTGGGGGGCGTGCTTGCCGCGGGCGTCGCAGGATCCGCCTCCGCCGTCGGCCACGAGCCGGTCGCCACGCCC
>JAGQTK010000387.1 GCA_020439065.1 Microthrixaceae bacterium | reverse complement strand
TCGTGGTTGATTGGTCGGTGTTCATATCATCGCAGCCGGATGCGCGGGTCAATGAGCGGCGCAATCAGGTCTGCAATGAGATTGCCAAGCACAATGAAGCATGCGGCGACGATCGTCACCCCCATGATGATCGGAATGTCGAGCGACTGGATCGCCTGCCACATCAACTGTCCGACCCCCGGCCAGCCGAAGACGTTCTCGACCACCACCACGCCCGACATGAAGATGCCGACGTCGAGCCCGATCATGGCGACGATCGGCAGGATGGCATTGCGAAGCCCGTGCTTCAGGACCACCCGCCATTCGCTCATGCCCTTGGCGCGCGCCGTGCGGATGTAGTCGTTGCGCAGCACCTCGATCATCGAGGAGCGCATCATGCGCGAATACCAGCCGCCCCCGGCCAGCCCCAGCGTCAACGCCGGAAGGATCAAGTGCGAAAACGAGCCGTAGCCGCCCAGCGGAAACCAGCTGAGAAGGTAGGCGAAGACATAGAGCAGCGTTAGCCCGACGACGAACTGCGGAGTCGACACGCTCATGAAGGACAGCGTCATGGCCACCTTGTCGCCCACTCTGCCGCGCCGGCTGGCTGCGTAAATGCCGGCCGG
>JAGQTK010000386.1 GCA_020439065.1 Microthrixaceae bacterium | reverse complement strand
CCTGACCGACGGCAGCGTCACCGAGATCAGCGGCGGCGAGCTCGCCGCCGGCGACCTCGTCATCACCGGCGACTCGACCGCGACCACGACCACCACCAGCGCGCAGCCGCGCGGAGGGGCCGGCGGCCGCCGGTCGCCGTTCTGATGGCCGCGACGGAGCCCACCATGACGCCCGTCATCGAGACCCGCGAGCTGTGGCGCACCTACGGGCGCGGCGACCTCGCGGTCCACGCCCTGCGCGGCGTCGACCTCGTGATCGAGCCCGGCGAGCTGGTCGCGATCATGGGCCCGAGCGGCTCCGGCAAGTCGACGCTGATGAACCTGCTCGGCTGCCTCGATCGCCCCAGCCGCGGCGAGCTGCGCCTGCTCGGCGCCGACGTCGCGCGGCTGTCGACCGACGAGCTGGCGCGGGCCCGCAACCGCACCCTCGGCTTCGTGTTCCAGAGCTACTGCCTGCTGGCCCGGACCAGCGCGGTCGACAACGTCATGCTGCCGATGCTGTACGCGGGGGTGCCGCGCCGCGAGCTGCGGCCGCGCGCGATCCGCGCGCTGCAGCGGGTCGGCCTGGGCGCGCGCCTCGACCACACCCCGGCCGAGCTGTCGGG
>JAGQTK010000385.1 GCA_020439065.1 Microthrixaceae bacterium | reverse complement strand
CGATGCCGCGCTTGAGCCGCCGGGCGACCCCGGCCAGCATGTGCTCCTCGCGGAACCGGAGCATCGCGAGCTGGTAGTCGGGGTCGAGGAGCCCGGCCTCCTGGTCCCAGTCGTCGCCGCCCGGCAGCAGGTCGCGGACCCGCTCGAGCAGCTTGTGCACCGAGGTCTTCTCGATGACCGTCTCGACGGCGAGGTTGGTGACGAACCGGACCATGCCGAGCTGGTCGAGGTCCTCGAACTCGCTGGCGTAGTCGGTGAGCAGTCCCTTCGCCACGAGCTGGAGCAGCACGTGGTTGTCGCCCTCGAACGTCGTGAAGATGTCGCTGTCGGCCTTCAGCGCGGCGAACCGGTTGACCGCGAGGTAGCCCGCACCGCCGCAGGCCTCGCGGCACTCCTGGATGGTCCTGGTCGCGTGCCAGGTGCCGAGCGCCTTGGTCCCGGCGGCACGTCCCTCCAGCTCGCGACGGGTGTGCTCGTCGTCCGCGATCCCGGAGAAGACGTCGTGCAGCTGGGACGCGACGACCTCCTGGGCGAAGTGCAGCGCGTAGGTCCGCGCGATCAGCGGGAACAGCCGCCGCTGGTGGAGCCCGTAGTCGAGCAGCAGCTCC
>JAGQTK010000384.1 GCA_020439065.1 Microthrixaceae bacterium | reverse complement strand
GTACGGGCGACCGTGATGGTGGGTGAGTTCGCGGGGGCCGCATCCCCGGCGGAGACGTTTTCGCCGCTCGTGGGCGCGCAGGTGGATCTCACAGGTCTCGCGACACTGCCGCTCCAGCCTGATTTCGAGTACGCAGTGCTCGCCGTGGATGCGGACCTGACCGTTGACGGGCAGGCGGTGCCGCGGGGTGCTCTGCAGTATCTGGGGTGGGGAGCCACGCACGTGCAGCTCGCGGCCGATCCCGGCGCGCGGGTGCTGGTTCTTGGCGGGGAACCGATGACCGAGGATCTGCTGATGTGGTGGAACTTCGTGGGCCGCACCCACGAAGAGATCGTCGAGGCCCGCCGGGACTGGGAAGGGGGAGACGACCGCTTCGGGCCGGTGCCCGGTGATCCGAACCCCCGGTTGCCTGCTCCCGCACTGCCGACGGTGGCGCTCAAGGCGCGACCTGCACGGCGGTAGCGTGCCGTTTGCGACGTTGTTGTCGCCCCACGTGCCCGAATGTGACGTTGTTGTCGTTCTGCATCCCGCTCACCGCCAACAACGTCGCAAACGGGTTGGACGGACCGCCAACAACGTCGCAAACGGGGAATGGCTCGGGCTCAGGCC
>JAGQTK010000383.1 GCA_020439065.1 Microthrixaceae bacterium | reverse complement strand
GGGCAGGGTGCGGATGCGGTCGGGCGGGAGGATCGGCACCCTTCTGATGGAGCGTTGGTTCGATCTGGTGCCGTGGTCGCCGAGGGTCACCGAATCGGTGTACTCGTCCCGTTCGCCGATCAGCGAGGAGAGGTCTTGGAGGTCGCGTGACCCGGACGCGCCACCGAGAATGATCTTGACGATGGAGGCATCCCAGATCGCGCCGGCGGCGTTGTCGCCCCACTTCTCCCGCGCTTGTGCGAGGGACTGCAAGACGGGGAGGCAGGTGATGCCGGTGCCGCCGCCCTCGGCCATCAGCGTCGGCAGCGACGGCAACGGGCTGAGGTTGCCGATCTCGTCCAGGGCGAGCAGCAGGGGCGGGTCGAGCCGGGCACCCGGTGAGCGGGCGGCGAGGCGGCGGGCGGCTTCCACGAGGTCTTCCACGAACGCGGCCACGAGGGACGCGGACGCCCCGGCACCCGCACCCGTCGCCAAGAGAAACAGGGTCCCGCGCTGTTGGAGGAAGGCTTCGGGGTCGAAGTCCTCGCCCTCGCGAGCAGTCACCGCGTCGAGGACGCGCGGGTCGGCCAATGCTGAGAGGGCGAGGGAGACGCCTTGCCAGATGGAGTC
>JAGQTK010000382.1 GCA_020439065.1 Microthrixaceae bacterium | reverse complement strand
GCCACTCCCGTTCCGTTCCGGAGCTCCGCCCCGAACTTCGCGTGTTCCGCCTGCCGCATGGCGAGGGGCTCGATCTGCCGGCCTATGAAACGCCGGGCGCTGCCGGCATGGATCTACGCGCCGCCGTCGGCGAGGATGAGCCCGTCGAGCTCGCCCCCGGCGGCCGCGCCGCCATTCCCACCGGACTGATCATGGAGATCCCGTCAGGCTTCGAGGCTCAGGTCCGGCCGCGCTCCGGTCTTGCGCTCAAATCCGGCATCACCTGCCTCAATTCGCCCGGCACCGTCGACAGCGACTATCGCGGCGAGGTCAAGGTTATCCTCGCCAATCTCGGCGCCGAGCCGTTCACCGTCACCCGCGGCATGCGCATCGCCCAGATGGTCATCGCCCCAGTGGTGCAGGCGCGGATTGCGCTGCACGATAACTTGAGCGAAACCGCCCGCGGCGCCGGCGGGTTCGGCTCGACGGGAGCGGCATGAGCGCCGGCCTCAACGTCACTGACATGCACACCGGCGGCGAGCCGCTCAGGATCATCACCAGTGGATATCCCGACCTGCCGAAAGGCGCCATCCTCGAAAAACGCGCCTATGTCCGCGATCATCTCGATCA
>JAGQTK010000381.1 GCA_020439065.1 Microthrixaceae bacterium | reverse complement strand
CGGCGTCGAGGCCGGCGGGCCCGGTGAGGTACGCCTCGGCGCCGCCGTACACGTCGTCGAGCTCGTCGAGCGCGGCGGCCATCGACTCGCGGGCCGCTGCGAACATGCCGGCGGCCGCCTCGGGGCTCATCCCGTGGTCGATCATCCGCTGGTACATCGCGGCGTGCGTCTCGCGGGTCACGTACCGGTTGGTGAGCTCGAAGTCGTCGAGCACCGTCTCGCGGTCGACGCCGACGGCGCGCAGGATCAGCGCCGCCACGATGCCCGTGCGGTCCTTGCCGGCGGTGCAGTGGAACACGGCGGGGACCGCGCCGTCGGCGATCATCCCGATCAGCCGGCCCATCTCGTGACCGGCGTGGGCGAGCAGACCGCTGTACAGCTGGCGCATGAACTGCACGCCGTGGTCGTGATCGACGAGCGTGTCGCGTTCGGGCATCTGGGCGTTGGCGAACACGTGGCTCATCAGGCACACGTGCACGGTCGGCACCGGGTCGGGCGCCACCTCACGCTCGTCGTCGCGACGCAGGTCGAACACGGTGCGGATGCCGAGCGACTCGAGCTCGGCGAGGTCGTCCGCTGTCATCTCCGACAGCGCCGCCGCCCGGTACA
>JAGQTK010000380.1 GCA_020439065.1 Microthrixaceae bacterium | reverse complement strand
TGCGGCATACCCGTCACAGCGCCGGCACGGAGACGTCGACCGTCGCCGTCGTGCGCACCGGAGTCGCCGTACCCAACTCCACCGTCCGGGCCCGCGACGTCTCCCGTTCAGCGTCGGGGCCGGTGCGGTCAAGCCCGGGCGGGTACCCATCGCCGATGCCCGCATCCGGCAGCATATCGAGGATTTCCAGTGCCACGCGACGCACCCGCTCGCCGGTCTCGCGCACCACGTCCACCGGTTCCTTGTCCGCCACCGACTGCGCCCACGTCGCGACGTAGGGAATCGTGTAGTCGCTGGTGTCCATGCCGTGCGCCGCGCCGATCATCATCGCCACCGACTCCGCTTCTACCTCTCGGATGCCTCGATGATGGGTGACGGCCTCAGCCGGGTCGTGCATGCGGACGTGCCCGAGCTCGTGCGCCAGCGTCTTCACCCGCGCTGCATCGTCCATGTCCGCGCGAACTGCGACAACCTTCGTGTCGTAGATCGTCACGCCATTCGCTCCCCAGATGGAAGTCGCATCCACCGCGTCCTGCAACTCGAATCCCTCCGTCGCGACCTGGGCGGCGAGCCCCGCCCACAGCCCGGCCGGCGCCTCTCCTTCGAGCAGCCGC
>JAGQTK010000037.1 GCA_020439065.1 Microthrixaceae bacterium | reverse complement strand
CGACCCTCGAATCGCGCCGGAAACACGCGGCTAGATCAAGACCCCATCCACTCCTTTTGGCCTATAGCCCGCGTATTCGTGGTGCGCCACGTGGGTCGAGCACTGGACCGCCGTGTCTGGATTGTGGTTCTGTGACTGTCGTGGGCAGCCAGCGCGTCGTGCCGCACGCAGCGCTCGACGCAGGATCTCATTCGGTGGCGGCTCCGCGGTGCGCGGGGTGAACCCGGCGATAGAGTCAGCTGCATGAGCGAACACGCGACTGCGAGGGTGCAGGCAAGCTGGACCGATTCCGTGGCCATCGAACCGATCGGGGAGGGCCGGTTTCGCGCGCAGGTTGGGGAACAGTGGTCGTCGCTCCAGGGCGTGCACGGCGGCGTCGTCGCGGCCCTCGCCCTGACGGCGACCGAGCGGGTCTTGGCCGAGCTGGGCGTCGACCCCGCCACAACGCTGCGCGCAGCGACGTTCGGCTACGTGAGCGGCAATGTGCAGGGCGAGCTCGAGATCGAGGTCGAGGTCATCCGGCGCGGGCGGGCGATGATCACCTCGCACGCGACGACGAGTCAGGGCGGCAAGACCACGACCGTTGCCCGGTTCCACCACTCGACCCCCTGGGAGGGCCCGGTCTACTCGGCCGCGCCGCCCATGCCGGTTCGCCCGGAGGGCACGGTGCTCCTCGCACGGCCCGACAAGCACTCCCACATCAACAACGTCGAGACGCACCTGCACCCCGGCACGATGATGTTCGCCGAGACGGAGCGCGCGGAATGGCTCGCGTGGAGCCGGCCCCAGGACGGCGCCACCTTCGACGCCGCATGGCTCGCGATGTTCGGCGACTACTTCCCGCCCGCAGTGTTCACCCGCGCGCGTGGCCCGCAGCGTGCGGTCACCATCGAGTATTCGCTGCAGATCCACGATGGGCGAGGACGCTGGACGCTCGGTGACGACGAATACCTGGCCGCCAGAATCCACGCGTTTCACTCCCACGACGGGTTCGCCGTCGAGGACGGATGGATCTACCTCCCCGATGGCTCCCTGTTGGCGACCGTTCGGCAAACCCGCCTCGCCGGCTGAGCTCGCGAGTCGGTCGCCTTGCCCCAGCAGTATGTATCCCGGGCCCCCGGCCCGGGAGAGAGGGAGTGCACCTCATGACCATCATCGTCGACGCGGTCCGGATACTCCTCGCACCGCTCACCCGGACGCGCCTGTTTCGACGAATGGGCCCGGTGGTGCTGCCGCCCGTCGAGAAGGTGGTCACCATCGTCTCGCGCGGGCGGGTGCAGGTGAGCGCCCTGCTCGTGCCCTCGCTCGTGCTGCACGCGATCGGCGCGCGCAGCGGCGCCCCACGTGATGTCCCCCTGATGTACACGCCGGACGGGCACGGCCGGGCGATCATCGCCGGCACGAACTTCGCGGGGGAGCGGCATCCCGCGTGGACCTCGAACCTGCTCGCGCACCCGGACGCGGCGATCACCGTGCGCGGGCGGTGGATGCCGGTGCATGCGGAGCGGATCGCTGACGAAGATCGGGATGCCGCGTGGGCGAGGATCGAGGCACAGTGGCCCGGATACCGCGCATACGAGCGAGGATCCGGGCGCACGGTGCGGTTGTTCCGGCTGCAGCCGGTGCGCCCGGCGGGCGAGCCGGAGGGGGATGCCACGCGCCCGGCGTAGCATCCCCCTCGTCCTGCCCGCAGCGCGGGTGATGCGCGGGCCTACAGGTTCGCGCACTCACCCATCAGCTTGCGCGCGGTGTTGGGCAGCGGCGCGGCATCGCCCACCTGCGCGACCGGCGTGTTGCCGCTGCACATCAGGTTGCCGCCCACGACGTTGCCGATCACCTCGGTCGAGTCGAGGCCCTGGGGGAACTCCTGCGGCGTGCCCGGGTAGTTGATGTTCTCGGGGTTCGCGTACATGTTCGTGATCTGCACGTTGCCGCCGACCGTGTTGCGCAGGAACCCGAACCAGCATCCCGCCCAGCCGTCGAACTTCACGTTGCCGGCGATCGAGCTGTCTTTCACTATGGTGTCGTTGCCGAAGCTCGCCTCGGGATCGGGGTCGACGCAGTTGGGCCCCGCGCCGCCGCCGACGAACGTGAGGTTCTTGTCGAGCGTGCTGTTGAACAGGTACAGCGCCTGGGCGTGTGCCGCGTTGATGTTGCCGTGGAAGTTCGTGTAGAACGCCATCACGGCGCTCCCCGCCGACATGTGCACGTTGCCGCCGAGCTCTGCACCGCTGAGAAACAGTGCGTCGCCCGCGTCGAGCGAGACGTTGCCGCTGACCATCGCGCTGCCGTCGATGTTGCAGGTCCCCTCGACCTTCAGGTTCTTGTAGCTGCCCGCGGCGAGGTTGCCCGAACACACGGTGTTGCTCGGCGAGCCGGGTGCGGCGGCGGCGCCGGTGGCGAGCCCGAACGTGCTCGCAGCCGCTAGCGCGACCGCGAGTGTCAGCACGCGCCGCAGCGTCCTGCGGACGGGAGACGCCGTCGCCGGCGACTCGGTGTTGTTGGTCATGATGCATCCCTCCGTGATGACGGGCTGGGATGGGGCGGCGCGCGGGTGTGGGCGCCGTCGGGTACACAGCAACAGGCGAGACTCCGTCCCCAGCACGCGGGGGCTTGCGAGGCGCGCCATCTGATCGATGGTCATGCGATGTGCCGAAGCTACACCCGCGCGCACACCCGGACAAGGGGAATCGCGAAGACGCGCAACGGGGCGCGCCGCGCGCGCCCCGGAGACCTACATCCCGCCCGCGCTCGCCACGCTGCCCGTCCGCATCGGCGGGGGCAGGATGCCGTCGGGGATCGGGCAATCGTAGGGTGTGACGGCCATGATGCCCTCGAACTCGGACTTCGCGGCCGCCAGCAGCTCGGCATCGGCGGCGATGTCGACCACGGTCGAAGCCATCGCCTTCGCGGCGTGCAGCATGCCCTTGTGCGCTGCGGGCAGCTTGCCCTGCGCGACCATCAGCCACGAGTGCGGCGGCGTGCCGATGGCGTGCGTGCCGCCGCTGATCTGCACGGTCGGCACGCTCCAGCTCACATCGCCCACGTCGGTGGAGCCGGTCGACTGGTTGCGCGATGCGGGGTTCACCAGCGGCGAGATCCCGGTGAACAGCGCCTGGCTCGCGTCCACACCCAGACGCTGGCGCGCCCGCGCGACCTCGGCCGGCACCATCGTGGCGACGAACTTCGCGGCCGTCGCCTGGTCGGTCTCGTCAAACGGCACGCCGCCGATCGACTCGACGTTCGCGTGCAGCGCGGCCTCGAGGGTCGCGTTCGGCAGCAACTCCGAGCTCGCGCCGTCGAACTCGATCTCGAGGGTGGTCTCGGTCATGAGGGCGGCGCCTTCGGCGATCTTCACCACGCGGTCGTACAGTTCGCGCATCTGCGCCACGTTCACGGCTCTCACGATGTAGTAGACCTCGGCGTACGCCTGCACCACGTTCGGCGACACCCCGCCGGCGTCGGTGATCGCGTAATGCACGCGCGCGGTGTCGGGCATGTGCTCACGGAGGAAGTTCACGCCCACGTTCAGCAGCTCGACGGCGTCGAGGGCGCTGCGGCCGAGGTGCGGTGCGGCACCCGCGTGCGAGTTCGACCCGGCGGTGACGTCGCTCGTCTACGCGCTGTACGCCGCCGGCAACCTTGCGATGACACCGCTCTCGGCGCGCTGATCGACGGCGGCAGCGCGCTCGCGCCGCTGGTGCTGGCCGTGGCATCGGCCGCAGGGGTGCTTGGCATTGGAGTATTCGTCACCGCCGGATGCGCGATTCCCGGCTGGCTGATCGCGTCGCGCTTTCTCCCGCGGCTCACCGCGCAGGCCTCGCGCCGCACGCGTCGCGAGGCCGGGCTGCCCGTCGACTCCGGGTGAGCGCGGGCTTCAGGACGCGCTCGCCGACCGCGGCGTGCCATCGCCATCGGTCGATTTCACGAAGATCTCGCGGAGCGAGTCGTAGACCGGCTTCGACTTCAGCAGCGTCGTGGTCAGCATCGCCGTGGCCCCGGCGATGATCATCGGCACGACCACCGAGGTGGTCGCCGTCATCTCGACGATGAGTGCGATTCCCGTGAGGGGGCGCGGACCACCGCTGCGAACAGCGTCGACATGCCCACGAGGGCCAGGGTCAGCGCGATGTCGTCGGTCATCGCCGGCGACAGCCACGACGTTGCCTGGTGGAATGCGAGGCCGAGCAGCGCGCCGAGCGCGAGCAGCGGGGCAAAGAGGCCGCCCGGGGTGCCAGCCGCGTACGAGAGTGGCCCGGCCAAGAAGCGGATGACCACATAGGTGAGCAGAATCGGGAATGCGAATGCCGTGCCGTGCAGCGCGAGCTGGGTGACCGTGTCGCCGCCGCCGACGGTCAGCGGGTCGTACATCAGCGCCGCACCGACGGCAGCACCGACGACGCCCGCACGAACCGTGACCGGGATGCGGCGCAGCCGTTGCGCGAGGAGGACGAAGCCGACGGTGAGCGAGGAGTAGAGCGCCCCGAGCAAGCCGATCACGACACCGAACCCGGCGAACAGCGGGAGGAGCGACAGTGGTGTCGCGGCGATCTGCTGCACCGAGAAATCGGCATGATCCCCGAGGATGATGCGAGCGAACGCCACCGCCAGCCCGACGCTGACGAGGGTTGCGATCGTGAGCCGCGTGTTGACCTTGTGCGTGACCTCCTCGAACACGAACAGCACGCCGCCGATCGGCGCGTTGAACGCGACCGCGAGCCCCGCGCCCGCCAGCGCGGTCTGGGCGATGCGGATCTCGTCGTCTCCGCGCCGCATCATCCTCGCCGTGCTCGTGCCGAGCGCCGCACCCATGTGCACGGTGGGGCCCTCCCGGCCGAGCACGAGTCCGCCGCCGATGGCGAGCGCACCGCCGAGGAAACGGGCGGGAATGACACTGAACGGGGCTGGCGACACCTCGCCGCGCACGACCGCCTCGACGTCTTGGATGCCGCTGCCCGCTGCCCGCGGCGAGAGCTGGACGATGGCGGCGGCGGTCGCCGCGGCGAGTCCCGTGAACAGGATCGGCACGAGCCAGCCGCCGGGCGTTTCGAGCGACCACCCGACGATCTGGCTGCGCAACGCGTCGGCCCGCTCGAGTACCCACCGAAAGGCACCGCCCACGAGCCCGGTCGCGATCCCAGCGATCGCCGCGACGACGGCAACCCAGATCAGGCCGCTGCGCCGCGCTGCGGGCGGTTCGTTTGCGCCGGTCATGTTCCTCCGCGAGTACGTGGCCGTGTCCGTGATCGCGCCGTCGGGCCGAACCTAACACGCAGGCGCAAGACCGTGCGTCCGTGGCACGAATGACGGCGTGTTCTGGTTGGCGTTGGCGCAAGATTCGGTTTGACTCGCCTCATCCGACCTGCGGTAGAGGATTCAGCAGGGCTGTTGCACAGCCGCGCGGGTCATGTCATCGTGATGGCACGCATTCGGGGTGGGAGGCAGTATGGCCGGCAGGAGCCTCGCCAAACGCGTCCGCGCGGTAGGGGTGCGGCTGCTCGACGGCGTGACGGATCCGGACGAGGTGGCTGACCTGACGCGCCAGGGAACGAGACCGCACCGGATCCTCCCCGCACACCGATCAGGCACCTTGCGCGCCACAGCCGATGCGCTGGCCGTCGGCGGCGTCAGCTTCACCCGCTTGTGCTATGGCGGTGAGGTGCTGGCGCTGCCCAGCGATGAGACCCCGAGCGCCTTTCTCTTCCCCATCAACCTGGCCGGGCGCGCGTGGCTGTATTACGGGCGCGAAGGCGTGCCGATCGGACCGATGCAAGCGACCATCATTCCGCCTTACCAGGCGTTTCGCTCGGAGATAGCGGCGGATTTCGAGCAGCTGATTGTGGTCGCGAGCCGCGAACGCGTCGAACATCTGATGAGCAGGCTCAGCGCCGGTGAAGTGTCGGAACTGCACTTGGACGCCCAGACCTTCGAGCTGGGAGCAGCGGCGACGATGCAACTCGAAGCGGTCGCCGTACTCGCGGGGCAGACGGGCGCGATTGACACGTTGCATGCCGAGCGCGCCGCCGACGTCGCGTTGGAGAGTGTGCTGCTGAGCATCCCGGGGGTTCGGAAGCTGATTCCGGAGCGAAGCGCAGCCGGGTCGGCGCGGCTGTACCGGGCCATGCGGCACATGCTCGAGCACCTGGCCGAGCCGATGACAGTCACCGAGGTCGCCGAGAGCGTCCATGTCAGCCCGCGCGCCCTGCAGGCATCGTTTCGTCACGAACTGGGCACAACCTTCACCGCCTGGTTGCGGGAACGCCGGTTGGAGCGTGCCTGGGAGCGGCTGCTCGTCGACCCACAAGCCACGATCGCGGACGTCGCGCTCGCGAGCGGCTTCGGGCACCTGGGGGAGTTCAGCGCACGATTCAAGGCGAAGTTCGGGATGCTGCCGTCCGCGATGATGCGCGAGGGCGCTGCCGCCCGCACGAGCCGACCCGCTGGCGACGCCGAGGACAGTCGCAGCGACTGAGCGCCGCGAGCGATGCTGCGCGAATCCGATGAGACGCTGCGCGAATCCGATAGCTCGCCGCCACGTCAAGCGGGTTGGCTGAGCCTTGGGAGCGCTTCGCGCGCAGAGGACATGTATCGGAGGACGTGATGGCGACCGACGACACACCCGGGTCCTGGCCTTCGGCCGCGCACATCCGCAGCGCCGGTGGTGACTTCCGCGTCGCGGAGGCCGAACTCGCAGCAGCCAACAGCTCGCGCGACCCTGAACGCATCGCCGTGGCGGCAAGCAGACACTTCTGGCCGTTGCTGACCCAGTGGCCGAGCGACCTCGAATCGATCCTGGCCTCGTTGCCGGACGTCACCCTCGCGCGGCATCCGATTTTGGCCGCCCTGCAT
This sequence comes from Microthrixaceae bacterium, assembly GCA_020439065.1. Taxonomy (GTDB): domain Bacteria; phylum Actinomycetota; class Actinomycetes; order Actinomycetales; family Microbacteriaceae; genus Microbacterium. Next base: position 6,783 of record JAGQTK010000037.1, on the reverse strand, counting down.
CCGATGGCGGCGACCCTCGGTGTGGCTGAGCCGCCCGCGGTGGACCGCACCACCGATGACACCGCGAAGCGCTTGCAGTACCTCGGCGTGAAGATGATCGCCGCGCGGCGCCGGGGCGACCTGGCCGCGGCGACGGGGGCGGCCGATCGATTGGCCGCCACGCTGTCGGTGCCGAGGGTGCCCTCCATCGCGATCGCCCGGGGCGCGATTCCCTTCACCTTCGCGCAGATTTCGATGACGCGCTTGCTCGCCGGCGACACGCTGGCGGCGTTGCGGGCGGGGATGGCCGCACGCCATCTCGCGGAGCACGACCCGGCGAGCCCGGTGACCCGCTTCGCACTCGCGCTCACCGCGCTCGCGCACGCCGTGCGCGGCTCGCTGGCGGAGGCGGAGCTCGCCCTTGCGCAGGGACAAGAGCGACCGCTGGGCGCGCGCTGGTTTGCCGCGAGTACCCGGGCCGCCGAGCGCGTCACGCTGGAGCTCGTGGGGATCGAGCGCGCCGATCCTGAGGCGATTCAGTCGTTGCAAGGCGGTGATTGGAACGCCGAGGCGGGCGAGTTCTGGCCGCTCGCACTGCTGGCGCGTGCCCGCGCGGCCATCTTGCGCGGGGTCCCCGCCGATGCCTTGGAGCTGGTCTGCGTCACCGTTGACGCTCCGGCACCACAGGGCATGGTGGCCGATGTCTCGATCTCGCAGCGGATCGAGGCGCATCTCGCCCTGCACGATATGGCCGGGGCGCGCGCACTTGCGGGCCAGGTGAGAGCTCCGGGCCTGCTCACCTGCGTCGCGCTGGCGAAGGTGCACCTGGTGGGCGGAGACCCGGCCCGCGCGCTCGCCGAGCTTCGGCGGCTGAGCGCTGCACACACGCTGCCGCCGGCGCAGCGCGAGGAGATCCAGCTGCTCGGCGTCTGGATCCGGGCGGATCTCAGCGGAAGCCTCGATGCCGCCGACGCGTCGGCCGTTGCGCGTTTGGTGGAGGGAACCGCGCGGCGGCGGTTGCTCTCGGTCACGCTGCCGGTGCACGTCCGAGAGGCCGTCGAGGTGCATCTGCGCGACGACGAGCTGGCGCTGTTTCGGCGATCGCTCAAGCCCCTACCGGCGCTGCGCAACGAATCCTCGCCGCCGCCGCTCTCGCGCAGCGAGCTGCGGGTGTTGCAGACGATGGTCGAGCGTGCCTCGGTCGACGACATCGCCCAGTCGCTGTTCGTGTCGCGAAACACGGTCAAGACCCAACTGCGCGCGGTGTACCGCAAGCTCGGGGTGCACAGTCGGGAAGAGGCGATCGCTGCCGCCATCCGCTGGAGCCTGCTCGATGATCCTCGGCCCCGCCGCTAGTTCGCCCTGAAGCGGGGGATGTCACCGCCGGCACACGCCACCGTCGGGGGATGTCACTGCGGGAGCACGTTGACGACCGTCGGGCCGTCGTGGCTCCAGGCAGCGGCGGTTGCCTCCGCCAGCGCATCGATCCCGCGGATGCTCGTGGTGCGGGCGTCGTACGCCGCCGCGAGTGCGTGGAGGCGCTGACCGTGCTCGTTCAGCGCCACGGTGACCAGTGGCAGGCGCAGCTGCACGGCCGTCGTGAGGGCGGAGATTGTCGCCAGCACCGAGGCAGCGGTCGTGACCGCGAGCACCGGTCGCATCCTGCCGAGGTCGCGCTCCGCAAGTGCGACGCCAACGGCAAAAGGAAGCTCCCACCCGGAGATCCCGTGCAGGTTCCAGTGCCGCATCTCGGGCTGCGGGGGAGACCAGGCCGCTGCCATGGGGCCCTTGCGCGCGCGCCCATCGTCGACGAGCACGGTGTCTTCTGGGGCGGCGGCCCTGAGGGCACGCACGATGTCCACCGGGCCCAGCGCGCGGTGGCCGGCTTCGCGCGGAGCGGTGGATGCCGGAACACGCGCGGTGGCATGCTCCGCGTGCGGCAGCACGGCGCCGTCGCGCCTCGTCCCTGAACCCGGCGATGCGCCCGCGGGCGCGGGCCGGGCAGGCACCATGACAACAACGGGTCCACGTGGGGTCTGCATGCTCAGTTCGAAGGCTGCGGCGAGCACGGAGGGCGCGTAGCGGCGTTGTTCGGCGACCAGGGTCTGTTTCGCCCACGGTCCGGGGAGCATGAGTCCGACGGCCGAGTCGCGCCAGCCCGGTCGTGTGAACACCACCACGACCAGGGGGTCGCCCCCTTGCGTCGCGGCGAGCAGCGGAGCGGCCGTGCCCACCACATCCATCTCGGACGCGATCGCGACCAAGGCTGTGGCGCCGGTGATGCGCGCGTACGCCGATGCCGTGGTCACCGCCGCCGAACATTGGTCATGCGCGACGATCCGGAATCCCTCCGGTACAGCCGGATGCCACGACTGCCCGGAACTGCCCGGGCCGGCGAAGATCGTCGCCAGCTCGAGACGACGCAGGAGCTCGAATGCCGATTCTTCCACCGTCCGGCGCTTCGCCCGCGACTGCTGCATATCTGTCACCTCCGTCGGAGAGAATCAATTTACGCAGGCCCCGCCTCGATGCGCCGGGGAGGCACGAAACTTCCTGGTCTCGGCACAATCTCGACGGTGCCGGCAGCGGCGCCGTCAGCTCGGTGCGGTGCGGTGCAGTGCGGCTCGGCCTGCCTAGCCGGGAAGGAGCGCTGCGCCACTGCGCCGGCGATGCTCGCTCGGGGTGACGCCGTCGCGGGCGAGGAACTGAGCGCGCAGGCGCGCGGAGGTCGAGAATCCGGCGAGCTGCGCGACTTCGCCGATGGTGAGATCTGGCCGTGACTCGAGCAGTGCCCGTGCAGTTTGATAGCGCTGGCTCGCGATCAGTGCGGCGATACCCTCGCCTTCCTGGGCATGACGGTAGAGCTGGCGCCGACTCACGTGCAGCTCGCGGGCGAGCTGGGCGACATCGAGCTCGGGATCGGTGTGCCGCTCGTGGAGCAGCGCGCGCAGCCGTGCCTCCATGGAACCGTCTTCGTCGCAGAGGTCGCCGGCGTCGGTGCATTCGCGAAGGATCTCGCACGCCAGCGTGAGCAGGACCCGGTCGAGGTGCACGTCTGGCGTAATCGTTCCGGGTGCCGGATGCACCAGCGACGAGAGGAGTACCCGAGAGGCCCGCACGACGTGGCTGGGTGCGAGGTGCACGATGGGCGACGCGGCGAACCGGCGCGTCACGGGCGCCAGCAGCGCCACGATGCTCGGCGGATTCGGCAAGTGCGCGATGCCCGAGAAGCTGGCGGGATCGATGGCGACGAGCGAGCGCCACAGCACCGACGGGCGCCGGTCGAGCGTGTGGACGATCATGGCTCGGGGTGTGGGGGCGCCGCGTGTCAGAGCGGCGGCCGCAACGCTGCCGGCGGGACCCCAGAGCACGGAGCATTCGCCGACGTCATGCCGCCCGACGCCGGACCCCGCGGGTGCGCGCCTGCCCTGGCCGCTCGCCGGGTGTGATGAGGCATCGAAGCCGAACGTCATTCGATCCACCTCCATGAAGATCTGTCCGACGCCGTGGTCGGGTGCCCTATGGCGCGATGCTAGCCACGGTGGCCTCACCCGTGAGCAGGGGCGAAACGTTTCACCTTTTCGCTCACCCTCGGGTGAGTGCCGATCGGCTGTATACAGGCGCCCGCCTCCGCGGCTAGAGTCGTGCTGTCACGCCGCCGCGTTCGTCGCGAGCGTCGTGCACCCGTGATTGCAGCTACACAAGGATGTGAAGCGAATGAAGGCGGCTGTTCTTCGGGCACATGACCTGCCCTACCGTATTGAAGACGTCACGCTCGGCGCGCTCGAGGCGGACGAGGTGCTCGTGCGCGTCGTCGGCGTCGGCATGTGCCATACGGACATGCTCCTGCGAAGCCCATCGATGGCGGAGGCGCTCGCACCGGCCATCCTCGGGCACGAGGGCGCGGGCGTCGTCGAGGCCGTGGGCGCCGCCGTGACGCGCGCGCGGCCCGGTGACCACGTGCTGCTCAGCTTTGACTCGTGTGGCTGGTGCGCGCCGTGCCTGGGCGGGGCGCCGGCGTATTGCATCCAATTCATGGCGCGCAACATCAGCGGCCGCAGGGTCGATGGCACGACGAGCGCAACGGGGCCGAGCGGTGAGGCGATCGCCAATCGGTGGTTCGCACAATCGTCGTTCGCGGAATATGCGATCGCCACCGAGCGCAACATCGTTGTGGTCGACCGGCAGCTGCCGCTAGAACTGCTCGGCCCGCTCGGGTGCGGGCTGCAGACCGGGGCTGGTGCCGTGCTGAACGAGATGTGGCTCGGGGCGGGGCAGTCGATCGTGGTCTTCGGTGCGGGGGCGGTCGGCATGGCGGCGGTGATGGCAGCGAAGCTCGCCGGGGCCGGGGAGATCGTGGTGGTCGACCTGCACCCGGCTCGCCTCGAGCTGGCCCTCGAGCTCGGTGCGACCCGCGTCGTACCTGGCGACGCGGCGGACCTTCGCGAGCGCATCATCGGCGACGGGGCGGGGATGGACTTCAGCTTCGACACCACGGCCGTCACCGCGGTGATGGCGACCTCGATCGCGGTGCTCGCGCCGCGCGGCCGGGCCGTGCTCGTGGGAGCGGGAGGCGGTGACCTCGTGATCTCGCCCAGCCTGCTCGCCGGGCGCTCGGTGAGCTATGTGCTGGAGGGCAGCGCGGTGCCGCAGCTGTTCATCCCGGAGCTGATCTCGTATTGGCAGCGGGGGCTGTTCCCGTTCGACAAGCTCGTGCGCACCTACGCGCTCGAAGACATCAATCAGGCCGAGGCGGACTCGCTCTCCGGCGCCACCATCAAGCCCGTCCTTGTCGTCAGTTCGCCCTGACGACCCGCAATGCAAAGGTGCATCCATGACCCTTCTTGACACGTCTTCGACCCCGTTTTTTGCCACGGCGGATGGCCGGGATCTCGCCACCGACGCCACCTTCGATGTCATCAACCCGAGCACCGGGCAGGTGTTCGCGCAGGCGCCGGCCGTCACACCCGAGCAGCTTGACGGCGTGTTCGCGGCCGCCCACCGTGCCTATCGCGATTGGAAGCGCGATGACGCGCTGCGCCGCACCGTCCTCCTGGCGGCGGCGGCCGCGGTCGAGGGGGCCGTCGGCGAACTCGCCCCCATCCTGGTCGCCGAGCAGGGCAAGCCGCTCGCGGATGCGCGCGGCGAGATCTTCGCGGCGGGCGCCTGGCTGCGTTACTTTGCCGAACTCGACGTGCCGCGCGAGATCATTCGCGACGATGCCGAGCGCTTCGAGGAGGTGTACCGGCGCCCGCTCGGTGTGGTCGCCGCGATCACGCCGTGGAATTTTCCGATCACCCTGGCGATGTGGAAGATCGCGCCGGCGCTTCGGGCCGGCAACACCATCGTGGTGAAGCCCTCGCCCTACACGCCGCTGACGACGCTCGCCCTGGCGCGGGTGCTTCGCGGGGTGCTCCCCGACGGCGTGCTCAACGTCGTCACCGGCCCGGATCCGCTCGGGGCCGCGCTCGTGGCGCACCCGATTCCGCGGAAGGTGAGCTTCACGGGGTCGACGCCCGTCGGCAAGCGCGTCGCGGTGACCGCGGCGGAAGATCTCAAGCGTGTGACCCTCGAGCTCGGCGGGAACGACCCTGCGATCATCCTGCGCGACGCCGACGTCGAAGCGGTCGCCGCGAGCCTGTTCTGGAGCGCGTTCGGAAACAACGGTCAGATCTGCCTCGCGGTCAAGCGTGTGTATGCGCACGAGGACGTGCAGCCGGCGCTCGTGGAGGCACTCGGCGAGCTCGCCCGCAACGCGCGCGTCGACGACGGCATGGCGGAGGGCGCTCAGCTCGGCCCGCTCAACAACAAGCCGCAGTTCGAGCGCATCAAGGGGCTCGTCTCGGATGCCGTGGGCGGTGGGGCTCGCGTGGTCAGCGGCGGGCACGCCATCGACCGGCCCGGCTATTTCTACGCACCGACCATCCTCGACAACGTCGACGATTCCTTCCGGGTGGTGAAGGAGGAACAGTTCGGACCGGTGCTGCCGGTGATGGCCTTTCGCGACGAGGAGGAGGCGATCGAGCGAGCCAACAACAGCGAGTATGGCCTCACGGCATCGGTGTGGTCGGCGGACGCCGCCCGCGCCGCCGAGATCGCGAGTGAGATCGACAGCGGACAGGTATCGATCAATGGTCACGGTGGCGGGGTGAAGATGCACCTGCCGTTCGGCGGACACAAGTGGAGCGGTCTCGGGGTCGAGAACGGGCCCTGGGGTCTCGCCAGCTTCACGGAGATTCAGGTGATCAGCGGACCGTCGCGGCTGCCGTAGCCGCGCCGCGCTTCGCCGCCGCGCACCGGGCGGCGAAGCGCGATCGGTGCCGCGAGCCACCGGCTTGTTTTGAATGAGAGAAGAACGGCAGATCTTCTCGCGCAGTTTGTCCTGAAAACCCCTTCTTCTTGGCGCATGGTAGATATATCGCGTCTACGCCACAGCAAAGGAAGACCATATGACTGCTTACCAAGACGACATCAAGGCCGTTCAGGCGCTCAAGGAAGCCAACGGTGCCAGCTGGCACGACATCAACCCTGAGTACGTCGCCCGCATGCGTGCGCAGAACCGTTTCAAGACCGGTCTCGAGATCGCGCAGTACACGGCTGACATCATGCGCAAGGACATGGCCGAGTACGACGAGGACTCGTCGGTGTACACCCAGTCGCTCGGTGTCTGGCACGGCTTCATCGGTCAGCAGAAGCTCATCTCGATCAAGAAGCACCTGAAGAGCACCAACAAGCGCTACCTGTACCTCTCGGGCTGGATGGTTGCTGCTCTCCGCTCGGAGTTCGGTCCCCTCCCCGACCAGT
>JAGQTK010000379.1 GCA_020439065.1 Microthrixaceae bacterium | reverse complement strand
CAATCGGGTGCTCGTGATGGGCGACGGGCGCAACGACGTCGGGATGTTCCGCTGGGCGCAGGCGCACGGCGGGCGAGCCGTGGCGATGGGTCAGGGCCCCGACGAGGTGCGCCGCGAGGCGGGCGAGACCACGGCATCCGTGCACTCCGGCGGCGTCGCCGATGTGCTCCGCGCGCTCTGATCGCCCGTTCAGGGGCCGCTCAGGCGCGCACGGGAAGATGAAGAGTCGGCTCTACTAGACTTTTCCTGCTGTAAGGGAGGGTTGTCCGAGCGGCCGATGGACCTGGTCTTGAAAACCAGTGGGCAGCAATGTCCCGTGGGTTCGAATCCCACACCCTCCGCTTGAACCCGGGGCCGCGGCCCCAGGAGCCGCATCGAAAGGACGCCTGTGAGCGCACGCACCGACCGTTCAGGGCGTCAGCCCGTCGCGCGGCACGGCATCCTTCGGTCGCCGAACCCGTTCGTGCAGATTCTCACCGTGCTGGGGGCGATCGTCGTCGTCGCCGTGCTGAGCGTGAGCGCCGTCGGGGCTTACGCGGTGTGGGATGCCGCGCGGGCCGTGAGCGATGCGGGCGTGTCGATCGGTAGCGACGAAGAGGCACTGCCTCCGACGATCG
>JAGQTK010000378.1 GCA_020439065.1 Microthrixaceae bacterium | reverse complement strand
ACTGGCACCCTTCTCTTGCGCGCTACTAGATTGGTTCAACCAAACGCCACGGACAGGAACTGTTCGCCCGGTCGATAGTCTGCGGTTATGGGGTTTTCGGTAGATCCAACGGTCCATCACTTATGCCCCCTCCGCTCTTCGACAGAGCTGCCGCTTGGGGTTGAACGCACGTAGAAACCTTGCGGGATTGCCTCCTGCACTAGCCCGACATGCGAGATTAGCCCCACGGCTCGGCTGCCTTCTGTCAAGGCCGCCAGAACTTGAATTACTTGATCCAGCGTTCCGGCCCCGTTCTCCGTGTCGAGGCTGCCGAAGCCTTCGTCGATGAAGATTGTGTCCATCCGGATCTTGCCAGACAGACTCTCGACCACGTCGGCGAGCCCGAGCGCCAATGCCAAAGCGGATATGAAGGTCTCGCCTCCAGAAAGGGTCGATGTTGGACGCGCCTTGCCGGTGTTGATATCGAAAGCCTCGATCTCAAGCCCGCGCTTGCCGCGGCCGCTTGATCCCTCGACCCCACGCTCCAACCGATAGCGACCGCGCGTCATCGGGTCGAGCCGCACGTTCGCTGCCTCAAGCACCCGATCGAACATGGCTGCTATGGCGAAGGTTTCGAGCGTC
>JAGQTK010000377.1 GCA_020439065.1 Microthrixaceae bacterium | reverse complement strand
GGCCCGCGTAGCCGATCACGAACAGCACCGGGCCGGCGAGCCCGCCGCCCAGCGCGCCGGCGGCGCTCATCGCGAGGTCGGCGCGGCCCTGCACGCGCGTGCGGTGCAGCGGGTCGGCGCTCTCGGCGATGAGCGCGGATCCGGCGACAGTCGATGCGCTCCAGCCGAGCCCGAGCAGGATCAGTCCGGCGACGACCCACCCCGACGACTCGGCGCCGAACGAGGTCATCGCCAGCGACGCGAGCAGCACGGCCTGACCGGTCGCGATCACCGGCACGCGTCCGACCCGGTCGGAGAGCCAGCCCCACAGCGGTGAGAGCGCGTACATGCCGGCGACGTGCAGGCTGATGGTCAGTCCGACGATGGTGAGCGTCGCGCCGTGGTCGACGAGGTGCACCGGGGTCATCGACATGACCGCGACCATCATCGCGTGGCTGAGCGCGACCGCGACGATCCCGGTGCGCACCCCGGAGCGGTCCGCCGCGCCGACGGGGGCGCCCGAGGGCCGCTTGGCGCCGATCTCCTGGGCCAGGCGCAGCGGATCGGGGCGCAGTCCGATCAGGTAGAGCACCGCGGCGAGCGCCTGCGCGGCGATCGGGAAGAGGAACACCCCCGAGAGCTCGG
>JAGQTK010000376.1 GCA_020439065.1 Microthrixaceae bacterium | reverse complement strand
AGAACGGAAACTGCACGCTCTTCAGTTCGGATGAGCCGGGGATCGTCTGGGCTCGCAGCCTGCTTCCACCGGGTTTGCTCACGCTGGCGCGCCGTGCCCTGGTGGAAGGCGGTCGCCGGGGGAGCGAACATCTACGACCCTCCGCCGGCGAGTGGGCGTCGGCGCTCGCCGACGCTGATCGACAGATTCGCACGTGCGCTGCGAACCCATGGCACGGCTTCTGCGCGCCGACTCCGCACTGTCCGTTCTGCGTGGGCTTGACGGCAGCGCCTCGCGTCGTCGTCCCGCCGCAAGCTTCGCCGCAACCGCAACCGCAACCGCAACCGCAACCGCAGCCGCAACCGCAGCCGCCCTCTCGTCCATCCGGGTGGCAGCGCCTCAAGAGCTGGTTCCGCACCAAGTAGGAAGAGGATCCCGATGTCACTCAATGCCCTCGCCCGCGCCGGCACGCTGACGAGCCATCTTCGGCTCGGCCCGACCGAGGCGGCTGTCGTGCTCCACAACGGGCGTCCCATCCAGGTCCGCCGATCCGGGAAATACGGTCGATGGGTGGGCAAGGGTCGCTTGCCGCTCACCGGCGAACTTGGCGCGATCTTCTTCCACGTCGGCCAGCTACCCGTTGAC
>JAGQTK010000375.1 GCA_020439065.1 Microthrixaceae bacterium | reverse complement strand
CGCTCGACCAGCGCGGTGCCGACGAAGCCGGTCGCGCCGGTGACGAAGATCCGCGTGCCGGCCAGACCGTCGACGATCACGGCCGCTTCACTAGCAGACAGGGGGCTGCGCTGGCAGACCCGGGGCGCAGGGACAGGGCGTCGGCACGGAGGCCGGAGGGTGCCGCCATGCTCATCGTCCGGTCTCGAAGCGGGAGCGGCGGTCGTGGCGCTCCAGCGCCAGGCGGACCAGCTCGTCGATCAGCTGCGGGTACTCCAGTCCCGAGGCCCGCCACAGCATCGGGAACATCGAGATCGGGGTGAAGCCGGGCAACGTGTTGATCTCGTTGACCAACAGGCGAGAACCCGCGGGGTCCGAGGTCGGCGTCAGGAACATGTCGACGCGGGCCATGCCCTCGGCTCGCAGCGCCCGGAACGTGTGCACCGCCAGCTCCCGGACCGTCCGCGAGGTCTCGTCGTCGATCTCGGCGGGGATGACGGTGAGGGCCTTGCCGTCGGCGTACTTGTCGTCGTAGTCGTAGAAGTCCGCGGCCGGGACGATCTCGCCGACCACCGACGCCCGCGGCGACAGGTTGCCCAGCACCCCGCACTCGAGCTCGCGGACCCGTTCGGTGGGCGAGCCGATGCCCTC
>JAGQTK010000374.1 GCA_020439065.1 Microthrixaceae bacterium | reverse complement strand
CCGAAAGACGGCCCGCGCCGGTGCTTGCGCCGATCCGAAACGCGATATATCGTGTCGCTCAGCACAACGCGATATATCTCGAATCGGAGACCCCGCCCATGAACGCCACCGCGACCGGCCACGAGAAGTGGCTCATCGACTCGCCCCGCACGCTCGACCTCGGCTCGATCCGCAGTCTCAAGATCGGACTCGTGCGCGGCCAGATCGACATCGTCGCCCACGACGAGCCCGAGACCCGGCTCGAGGTGCACGAGGTCAGCGGCAAGCCGCTGCGCGTCACCCTCGACGGCGACCGGCTCGAGATCGACCACCCGCAGCTGCGCTGGGACAACTGGATCGAGACGATGCGCACCTTCACCGGCCGCGCCCGCGCCGACGTGAGCCTGCTCGTGCCGCGCGAGGTCGGCCTCAAGCTCGGGGTGGTCTCCGCGAACGCCCTCGTCTCGGGGCTGCGCGGCGACGCGCAGCTGAGCACCGTCTCGGGCGACATCGTCGCCGACGGGCTCGACGGGGCGCTGCAGCTCAACTCCGTCAGCGGCGAGCTCACCGTGCGCGGCCACCGCGGCCGCGTCGCGGCGCACACCGTGAGCGGCGACGTCACCGTCGCCGGCGCGCTCACGCGCTTCGCGAGC
>JAGQTK010000373.1 GCA_020439065.1 Microthrixaceae bacterium | reverse complement strand
CTGCCGTGGGCGGTATCGAAAACCGTTTCGCCGGCCATGTCGCCGCAAGGCGCGATCAGGGTGGAGCAATCTGCCGCCAGACTGCTGCCGATCACGGCTCGGTCCCCGTCCGACGGGCTGACCGCACCGACGATGTCGATTTCCGACCCGACGCGGAAGGCGAAGGCATCGGCGCTGCCGCCACCCATGCACGGTGTCGCGGCCCGCATCCCCGAACAAGATGTTCGCGCCACCATCGTCGGTCAACGTGCCATCGAACCGCGACCCCGGAAGGTTCTCGGTTTCGGTGATGGTGTTGCCGTCGGCAAAACCCGACACGCCGGTGCCGGTGCCGGTGCCGGTGCTGGTGCCAAGGCTGACCGTCATGCCGAGATCCGACCAGGCGTAGACCGGCCGGTCCGACCGGTTCCCGCCGTCGATGGCCTGGCCGCCCCCTCCGGCGATGGTGACGTCGTCCTGATCGCCGGTCGAGATCATGCCGGCCCCGGGCCCGGCGGCGACGATGCCGCGCGGGTCGGGGGCGAGAGACACGTCCTCAAGCCTGAGGTCGAGGAACGGCACGGGAATGTCGAGCTCCGGCGATTGCGGGCTTATTGCGACCCTGAGGGCCTCGCGATGCGTGATCGCCCCCA
>JAGQTK010000372.1 GCA_020439065.1 Microthrixaceae bacterium | reverse complement strand
ACCTTCCAGCCTTTGAGTTTCCGAGGTAGCGGTGGATCTGCTCTACACCTTTATCGGCAATTTTTCGATCGGCTTTCAGGAAGCCGCCTCGCTTTCGAATCTCTGGTATTGTTTCGTCGGCGTTTTCTTGGGCTGTATGGTCGGCGTGCTCCCTGGACTCGGCGCACTTGTCGCGATCACGCTGCTCTTGCCGATCACTTATTATTTGCCGGCGAACGGCGCGATTATCATGCTGGCAGGGGTGTATTTTGGCGCTGATTATGGCGGCGGGACGTCATCAATCCTCCTCGGAGTTCCGGGTCATGCCGCAGCCGCCGTCGATGTGCTCGATGGCTATCCCATGGCCAAGCAGGGCAGAGCCGGGATCGCATTGTTCATGAAATGCGTCGCTTCGTTCTGGGGCTCGATGGTCGGAATCGTGCTGCTGATGATGTTCGCGCCGATCCTGTCGCAGTGGGCGTTGCTGTTTGGGGCTGCCGAATACACCGCATTGATACTCTTAGCTCTGGTTGCGGTCTCAACTGTAGGGCAAGGATCTCCGGTCAAAGGCATTGCCATGATGGTCGTCGGACTAATCTGCGGCGTGGTCGGCCTCGATGTCGATTCTGGAGTATATCGCTTTCACTTCGGGAT
>JAGQTK010000371.1 GCA_020439065.1 Microthrixaceae bacterium | reverse complement strand
CGCACATTTGCGGGGCGGGTTGGTGGTGTGTGGCGCCAGAAATGGTGCGTTGCGGCAGGCGGTGGCGCTGCACCGCAGCTTGTGTCCGCCACGCGCACCCAACACAATCGAATTCCGCCCTCTGACGAGCGCTGCCGGCCGCTGCGCCACGCGCGCCCGGGAAGCCATAGCCATCATGTCCAAGGCCTTGCCGCTCGACCTCGCCGCGCTCCGCGCGGCCCACGCGCGCATCGCCCCGGCGGTGATCCGCACCGCGCAGTGGGACAACGATCCGCTGTCCGAAGAGCTCGGCGTGGCGCTGCAGCTCAAGCTCGAGAACCTGCAGCGCACCGGCTCGTTCAAGATCCGCGGCGCCACCCACAAGATCGACCGCCTGCTCGCCAGCGGCGCACGCCCGGCCGGGGTGATCGCCGCCAGCGCCGGCAATCACGCGCAGGGCGTCGCGCGCGCGGCCGCTCTGGCGGGGCTGCCGGCGACGGTGGTGATGCCGCTCAACGCGCCGCTCACCAAGCTGCAGGCCTGCCGCGCGCTGGGCGCACAGGTGGTGCTCCATGGCGACACGCTGGAGCAGGCGGCCGATGAGGCGCGCCGCCTTGCCGCCGACCAGGCGCTGGTGTTTCTGCACCCCTACGACG
>JAGQTK010000370.1 GCA_020439065.1 Microthrixaceae bacterium | reverse complement strand
ACCAACGGGCAGGGCGCCGACGCCGCCATCGTCACCACCGGCATCCTCAAGACCGAGCACGTCGCCCAGGCGTTCCAGGCCATCCGCAAGGCCGGCACCGTCGTGGTGACCGCCGTGGGCAACGTGGAGGAGGAGGTGCGGGTGCCCGCCTTCGAGCTCACGCTGTTCCAGAAGCGCATCCAGGGCGCCATCTTCGGCGCCTCCAGCCCCAGCCGGGACATCCCGTGGATGCTGCGCATGTACCAGTCCGGCCAGCTGTGCCTCGACGAGCTCATCACCACCACCTACAAGCTCGAGGACATCAACCAGGGCTACGCCGACATGCACGCCGGCAAGAACATCCGCGGCGTGATCGTCTACTGAGCGGCGCCGCCGGCCGCACCACCGCCACCCACCGGTCCGGGGCCGCCTACAGTCAGGCCCCGGACCAAAGGGGGACGGCGATGGCAGACCGGATCAGCTTCTGGGCGTGGAGCCTCGAATCGGAGGAGCCCACCGACGCACAGCGCGCCGCGCTGGCCCGCCAGCTCTCCGAGCAGTACGGCGTGGCCATCACCCCGAAACCGGTCCCGAACCTGGCCGACGCGCAGCTCCGCCCGCCGCGCATCACCCCGCCCGACAGCATCGCCGCCTGCTGC
>JAGQTK010000036.1 GCA_020439065.1 Microthrixaceae bacterium | reverse complement strand
ACACGTCCCGGGGATGGCGTCCGGTATCCTAGAGCCAACCCCTGGCACCGGATCGGGGGTCCCGCGCCTGTGACTGGATCGATGTGGCGTGGATCTCACCTACATCGGCGGCCATCGCCGCCAGACAGGCATGCTCACTGTGACGACGTTCGCTGAACTCGGTATTGACCAGGACATCGTCGACTCCCTCGCCTCCAAAGGCATCGAGTCGGCGTTCCCCATCCAGGAACAGACCATCCCCCTCGGCCTACCCGGCCAAGACATCATCGGCCAGGCCAAGACCGGCACCGGCAAGACCTTCGGCTTCGGCATCCCCGTGGTGCAGCGCCTCGGCATCAATCCCGAGCCCGGCGTCAAGGCCCTCATCGTCGTGCCCACGCGCGAGCTGTGCGTGCAGGTGTTCGAAGACCTGGAGCTGCTGACCAAGGGTCGCTCCACCAGCGTGGTCGCGATCTACGGCGGGAAGGCCTACGAGGGCCAGATCGAGCAGCTCAAGGCCGGCGCCCAGATCGTGGTCGGCACCCCGGGCCGGCTCATCGACCTCGCGGGCCAGCGCCTGCTCGATCTCTCGAACGCGACCGAGGTCGTCCTCGATGAGGCCGACAAGATGCTCGATCTCGGCTTCCTCCCCGACATCGAGAAGATCTTCCAGCGCGTGCCCGCGGTCCGCCACACGCAGCTGTTCTCGGCCACGATGCCCGGCCCCATCGTCGCGATGGCCCGCCGCTTCATGACCAACCCGATCCACATTCGCGCGAACGACCCCGACGAAGGCCTCACCCAGGCCAACATCGAGCACCTCGTCTACCGCGCCCACTCGCTCGACAAGGACGAGGTCATCGCGCGCATCCTCCAGGCGGAGGGCCGCGGCAAGACGGTGATCTTCACGCGCACCAAGCGTGCCGCCGCGCGCCTGGTCGACGAGCTGAACGACCGCGGCTTCAACGCCGCCGCGGTGCACGGCGACCTGAACCAGGACCAGCGCGAGCGCGCCATGGCCGCCTTCAAGGCGGGCAAGAAGGACGTCCTGATCGCGACCGACGTCGCCGCCCGCGGCATCGACGTCGACGACGTCACCCACGTGATCAACCACACGATCCCCGAAGACGAGAAGGCCTACCTGCACCGCGTCGGCCGCACCGGCCGTGCCGGCCGCACCGGCATCGCGGTCACGTTCGTCGACTGGGATGATCTGCACAAGTGGGCGCTGATCAACCGCGCCCTCGAGTTCGGGCAGCCCGAGCCCACCGAGACGTACTCGTCGAGCCCTCACCTCTTCACCGATCTGAAGATCCCGGCCGGCACCAAGGGCCGCATCTCGACCGCGCCGAAGGCCGCGGCCACTGCCGAGCCGCGTGGCGAGCGCGCCCCGAAGGCCGAGGGTGAGGGCAGCGGCCGTTCCCGTCAGCGCCGCCGCACCCGCAGCGGCGATGGTGCCGGCAGCGAGGGTAGCGCGGATGCCGCAGCCGCAGCATCCACTTCGGCGCCCGCCGCCCGCGCCGAGGGCGGCGGTGCACACGACGGTGGTGGCAGCGAGCACCACGACGGCAAGTCCGCCCCGCGCCGGCGCCGCCGTCGCGGCCCCCGCACCGGGAGTGCCGGCGCACCTCAGGCCTGAGCTGAGTGATCGATCGTTGCCCGATCCGCGCGGATGAGCACGGATCGGGCACGATTTCACGCCATAATCAGAGTGATGGTGCCCAGGTTCGTGTGCCGTTGCATCGAGACCGCTCGATGCTCTCTCCAACAAAGGAGCTCTCATGTTGCGCATGGCTGTTGAATACCAGGGATTCTGGGGGTCGTTCTTCGACATCATCTGGTGGTTCATCTCGGCGTTCGTCTTCGTCGCTTACCTCTTTCTGCTGTTCGCATGCATGATGGACATCTTCCGCGACCACAAGCTCAACGGCTGGTTCAAGGCGATCTGGCTGCTCTTCCTGATCTTCGTGCCGTTCCTCACCGCGCTGGTCTACCTCATCGCGCGCGGTCGGGGCATGTCACGCCGCAGCGCCGAAGCCGCCAAGGCGATGCAGGATGCGCAGGAGCAGTACATCCAGAGCGTCGCCGGCACGAGCCCGGCCGACGAGATCGCCAAGGCGAAGGCACTGCACGAGGCCGGCACCATCACCGACAGCGAGTTCGAGGCGCTCAAGACGCAGGCGCTGCACGGCACCAAGCGCACGGCCTAGGCACAACGCGCCAGCTCCGCGCGACGGTTGCGCCCTCGGCTTCCTACGGGAGGACGGGGGCGCTTCCCGTTCCGGCTGCGAGGATCCGCGCGAGCATGGCGTCGCTGGTCGTGTACTCGCCGGGACGGTTCGGCTTGCCGCTGCCGTGATAATCGCTCGAGCCGGTGACGATGAGGTCGGCGTCATGCGCGAGACGCCGCAGCGCCCGGGTGCCCTCGTCGGTGTTCTCGCGATGCCCCAGCTCGAAGCCCCCGAGCCCGCTGCGGATGAGCTCCTGCAGCACGCTGGGCGGGAGCATCCGCCCGCGACCGGCGGGATGCGCGATCACCGCCACTCCCCCCGCCGCCACGATGAGCGAGACCGCGGTGGCGGGATCGGGCGCGTAGTGCGAGACGAAGTAGCCGCGGCGCGGGTGCAGGATCTCCTCGAACGCCGCCGAGCGGTCGTGCGCGTACCCGCGCGCGACGAGGGCGTCGGCGATGTGCGGCCGACCGACGGTCGCACCGTCGGAGGTCTGCGCCAGCACGTCCTCCCAGGTGAAGTCGTAGTCGCGGCCGATGTTGCGCACCATGGCCTCCGCCCGCCCCACGCGCGAATCGCGAATGCGCTCGGTCGCGCGGCGCAGGCCGGCGTGCTCGGGGTCGAACAGATACCCGAGCACGTGCACGCTGCGCCCCTCGTGCGAGGCACTCAGCTCCATCCCGGGCACAAACGTCATGCCGTGCCTGCGTGCCGCATGCGCGGCTTCTGCCCAGCCGCTGGTCGTGTCGTGATCGGTCAGCGACATGGTCCGCATGCCCGCGCGCTGCGCGGCCGCGACGACCTCGGCCGGCGCCTCCGTGCCATCCGAATGCGACGAGTGCATGTGCAGATCTGCAGTGCCGCTGGGCGCGCCGAATCGCGCGCCGTCCGATGTGCCGTGCGATGGCTCGAGCTGCCCGTGCTGGGGGCCATCGCCCGCCTGTTGCGTATCCATGTGCTTCGACTGTATCCCCTCCCCCGCGCGCCACTGGCCGGATCATCGACACGCGCGAAACACGCGCGGGATCAGACGCGCATTCGAGGGATTCTCAGGCGGCTCGCCTACGCTCGAAAGCGTGTTTCGACTGCTGGGGGCCCTCATCACGGTGCTCTTTGCCATCGCCGTCGCGGTGACGACCTGGCCGCAGTTCTTCCGCCTCGAGCACACCTTTCCCTTCGCGCAGATCGTCGCCCTCCGCGGCCCGTTGGTCGCCCTGCTGCTGATGGCCGCCCTGCTGTTCCTCCTGCTCTCGCTCGCGCGGCCGCTGCGTGCGTTCGCGCTGGCGATGGCCGCCGTCGCCCTCATCGGGGGCGCGACGGGCGGCGCGATCATGTTCTCGCGCGGCATCGGCAGCGGCACGCTCCCGGCCCAGACCGAGACCTCGCTTCGCGTGATGACCTGGAACACGGCAGGCGAGTCGACCGCCCCCGGCACCGTCGCGAGCACCGCAGTGGCGATGGATGCCGACATCCTCTCGCTCCCCGAGACCAACGCCCTCGCGGGCGAGGCGATCGCCATCGCGATGCGCGACATGGGGCGTCCCATGTGGGTGCTGCACGTGAACCTCGCCCCCGAGATCGCACAGGGCCCGGATGCCTGGACCACCACGATCCTCATCTCCCCCGAGCTCGGCGACTACTCGGTGATCCAGTCCTCCGCCGATGGATCGAGCAACACGAAGATCGTGCCGAGCGCCGTGGCCATGCCGGTCAACGGGGAGGGCCCCATCATCGTTGCCGTGCACGCGGTGGCGCCCCGCGAGGACTACATGGACACCTGGCGCGAGGATCTGCGGTGGCTTGGCGACCAGTGCGCCGATGCCAGCGTGATCATGGCCGGCGACTTCAACGCGACCGTCGACCACATGGCCTCCTTCGGCGTCGGCGACGGGCAGCTCGGTCGCTGCCGTGACGCCGCCGGCGACAGCGGCAACGGCTCGGTGGGCACCTGGTCGACCAGCTTCCCCGCGCTGCTGGGCGCCCCGATCGACCACGTCATGTATTCCACGGACTGGAAGCCCACCGGCTCGGTCGTGCTGCGCTCGTTCGATCAGAGCGGCAGCGATCACCGCCCGCTCGTGGTGCAGCTCGAACCCGCGGACGCGCTCGATTCCGGCGCGGGCGTGGGCGGGTGATGGCAGACTTGAGGGCATGAACGCCTCCGAGTCAGATGCCACCCAGGTCACCGTCACGAACCGCAGGGCGCCGTTCCCCGCCGGTTTCATGCGCACGATCTCCGAGGGCTGGGCCGAGCGGCCCGAGCTCGTGCCGCCTCGTCGCGAGCAGGCCGACTACGCCGCAGCGCGCCGCGCCGCCGTCTCCGCGGCATTCCCGGGCAAGCGTCTGGTGGTTCCCGCCGGCGATGCGATGGTGCGCAGCAACGACACCGACTACCCCTTCCGCGCGCACTCCGCCTTCTCGCACCTGACCGGCTGGGCCTCCGACTCGGAGCCGGGCTCGATGCTCGTGTTCGAACCCGGCGAGGGCGGTCACGAGATCACCCTCTACTTCCGCGAGCGCGCCGACCGGCACACCTCCGAGTTCTACTCCGACGCATCCATCGGAGAATTTTGGATCGGCCCGCGGCCCGCGCTCGCGGGTGTCGCGGCCGAGCTCGGCATCGACACCGCCCACATCGACGAGTTTCGCGCGGGTGCCGACGACCTGGTGGTCGGCACCGACGCCGAGCTGACCCAGTTCGTCTCCGAGCTGCGTTTCGTGAAGGACGAGTACGAGATCGCCCAGATGCGCCTGGCAGTGGATGTCACGGCCCGCGGCTTCGACGACATCGTCGCCGAGCTGCCGAGCGCCATCGCGCACCGCCGCGGCGAGCGGATCGTGGAGGGCGTGTTCCACGCGCGCGCCCGCGCCGACGGCAACGAGGTCGGCTACGCGACGATCGCGGCCTCCGGACCGCACGCGTGCTACCTGCACTGGACCCGCAACGACGGCGTCGTCGCCCCGGGTGATCTGATCCTCATCGACGCCGGGGTCGAGGTCGACAGCCTCTACACGGCCGATATCACCCGCACGCTCCCCGTGAACGGCACGTTCAGCCCGATGCAGCGCCGCATCTACGACACGGTGCTCGAGGCCGCCGATGCGGCATTCGCCGTCGCCAAGCCGGGGGTGCGATTCCGCGCCGTGCACGAGGCGGCGATGGAGGTCATCGCCGCGCGCACCGCCGAGTGGGGCCTGCTGCCGGTGACCGCGCAGGAGGCGCTCGATGCCGACAACGGCGGGCAGCACCGCCGGTACATGGTGCACGGCACGAGCCACCACCTCGGCATCGATGTGCACGACTGCGCGCAGGCGCGGCGCGAGATGTACTACGACGGCGAGATCCAGCCCGGCATGATCTTCACGATCGAGCCCGGTCTCTACTTCCAGGTCGACGATCTGACCGTGCCCGAGGAGTATCGCGGCATCGGCGTGCGCATCGAGGACGACATCCTGATGACCGCCGACGGCCCGGTCAACCTCTCCTCGGCGATCCCGCGCACTGCCGACGAGGTCGAGGCCTGGGTGCAGGGCCGCTAGCGCGCGGCGTCCGCATCGGCGCGCGGGAGCCGTTCGCCGTAGCGCGGAGGTTCCTGCTCGGCCGGTGCAGCCGGAGGCTCGGCGCCGGCCCCGCCCGGCGCGGGCGTGGACTCCGGCGCGGCCGGCCGAGGCGCGTCGGCGTGCGCGGGCACCGTGGGTGCCGCCGCACCGCCGGGCTGCGTGGAGCCGCCGGCCTTCGCGGAACCGCTGGGCTTCGCGGCATCCGCCGCCCGAGTGCTCGAGGCCGCACCGCCGCCGACACCCCCGGACCCACTGTTGTGGCGCTGGAGCACCTGACGTGCCTTGTGCACGCTCGACGCGGTGACCGTGACCTCGAACGTCTCGGCGACCACCTGCACGATCGACGCATAGTCGCGGCGGCGGCGCACGAAGGCGTAGCTGATGAGGCTGAGCAGCATGCCGAGGGCGATGCCCACGAACAGCACCCCGGCGAACAGCTGCAGGGGCGCGTCCGGCATGCTCAGCGCGATGATCGCGGCGAAGAACACGCCGAGCAGCGCACCGTTGAGCGCACCCGTGCGCGCGGCGGAGCCCCAGCCGAGCCGGCCCGTCACCCGCTCGATCGAGCGCAGCCCCGTGCCGACGATCGCGATGTCACGCGGTGGCACCTCGCCGGCCACCAGCGTGCTCACAGCCTTCTGCGCGCGGGTGTAGTCCGAAAAGCTCGCCACGGTCTCGCCCACCGGCGTCTGC
Organism: Microthrixaceae bacterium; assembly: GCA_020439065.1. Classification (GTDB taxonomy): domain Bacteria; phylum Actinomycetota; class Actinomycetes; order Actinomycetales; family Microbacteriaceae; genus Microbacterium. The sequence goes on along the minus strand of JAGQTK010000036.1, from coordinate 7,406 downwards.
GCCAGCGGACTGCGCACCCGCGAGTTGCCCATCATGCTCATGGGCTCATTCTTCCACGCCGGCACTGCGCGAAGGCTGTGCGCACTGCCCCGTCCGCACGCCACCGCAGCCGGCGCCGCCCATCGGGCGACTACCCTAGAACCGTGAGCACGCAGAGGATCTTCGTCGCGCGCCTGATGGGGTGCACCGTCTTCGACCCTGCCGGTGACCGCGTTGGCAAGGTGCGCGATGTCATCGTCGTGTACCGCAAGAGCCATCCGCCGCGTGTGGTCGGGCTCGTGCTCGAGATCCCGGGCCGCCGCCAAGTGTTCATCTCGATCGGTCGGGTCACGAGCATCACGAACGGGCAGGTCATCACGACCGGCCTGATCAATGTGCGCCGCTTTCAGCAGCGCGGCGAGGAAGTGCGTGTGCTCGCCGAGTTGCTCGGGCGCACCGTGCATTTCGTGGACGGCTCCGGCACCGCGGTCATCGAAGACGTCGCGATCGAGAACGATCGGCTCGGCGAATGGGCCGTCAGCCAGCTGTTTCTGCGCAGGCCGAAGACCGGGGCATCCCGATTCTCGAAGGGCCCGACGACGTTCGCGGCCTGGGGCGAGGTGTACGAGCAGCAGGCGCCCGGGCAGGCCCAATCCGCCGAGCACCTGATCGCGAGCTTCTCCGAGCTCAAGCCCGCCGACCTCGCGAACACGCTCCTCGATCTGCCCGAGGTGCGGATGCTCGAGGTCGCCGACGAGCTCTCGGACGACCGCCTGGCCGATGCCCTCGAAGAGATGCCCGAAGAGGACCAGGTGCACATCCTCGAGCAGCTCGACGACGATCGAGCCGCCGACATCCTGGACGCGATGGAGCCTGACGATGCGGCCGACCTGCTCGGCCAGCTGCCCGAGGGGCGACTCGAGCAGCTGCTTGAGCTCATGGACCCGCACGAGGCCGAAGACGTGCGGATGCTCCTGCGCTACCACCCCGACACGGCGGGTGGCCTGATGACGACCGAGCCGATCGTGCTCTCAGCCGATTCCACCGTGGCCGAGGCCCTCGCGATGATCCGTCGCCACGAGCTGCACCCGGCCCTGGCGGCGGCCGTGTTCATCACCCTGCCGCCCTATGAGACGCCGACGGGACGCTTGCTGGGGCTGGTCCATTTTCAACGCATGCTCCGCTATCCCCCGCACGAGCGCCTCGGCGCGATCATCGACGAGAGCGTGGATGCCGTCCCCGCGACCGCCAGCGCGGCGGAGGTCGCCCGCATGCTCGCGAGCTACAACCTCGTCTCGGTGCCGGTGGTCGACACCGCGAACCGGCTCGTCGGCGCCGTGACGGTCGATGACGTGCTCGATTTCCTGCTCCCCGAAGACTGGCGCTCGCACGACGACGATGCCGGGCACGCACCCCAGGTCGGTGGCGCCGCGGCCGGCGCGATGCGCGCCCCCGCACCGGCCACGGGCCAGGCCCCGAGACGGCAGGCATGATGGCTCGCGCACCTCGCCACCCCACGTTCGACGCACCGCGGAGCCTGCGCACAGGCGGCCTCCTTGGCGGCCGTGCCCCGCACCAATCGCGCGACCGGTTCGGCCGTTTCACCGAGTGGGTCGCCCGCAAGATGGGCACGCCGGCGTTCCTGCTCGCGCTCAGCGCGTTCTGCGCCGCGTGGCTGCTGTGGAACACCCTCGCGCCCATCGAGGCCCGCTTCGACTCGGCGGCGAACGGCTTCACGGCCCTCACGTTGATGCTCTCGCTGCAGGCCTCCTACGCCGCGCCGCTCATCCTGCTCGCGCAGAACCGCCAGGACGACCGCGACCGCGTGCAGATCGAGCAGGACCGCCAGCGCGCCGAGCGAAACCTGGCCGACACCGAATACCTCGCCCGCGAGATCGTGGCCCTGCGCATGGCGCTCGACGGCGTCGCGACGCGCGACGTGCTCCGCCAGGAGCTGCGTGCCCTGCTCGAGGACCTCGACGAGCGCGATGCGCTGCGCGCCGAGGCCCCCGCCCAGCCCGAGCCTCACGGAGGCACCGCATGAGCTCCACGACCGCGGACGACATCCGCCTCGCCCTCGCCGCCGTGATCGACCCCGAGATCCGCAGGCCGATCACCGAGCTCGACATGGTGGGCGACATCACCGTCGATGCCGAAGGCCACGCCCGCGTCGACATCCGCCTCACCATCGTCGGCTGCCCTGCCGCCGACGCGATCGAAGCGGGGGTGGATGCCGCAGTCCGCGGCGTCGCCGGCGTCACCGCCGCGACGATCGAGGTCGGCGTGATGTCACCCGAGCAGCGTCGCGCGCTCACCGAGCGCCTGCGCGGCGGCCGCGGCGGCCGCGTCATGCCGTTCGGCCCCGATTCCCTCACCCGGGTGGTGGCGGTCACCAGCGGCAAGGGCGGCGTCGGCAAGTCCACCCTCACGGCAAACCTGGCGGTGGCGCTCGCCGAGCGCGGGCTGCGGGTCGGTGTGATCGACGCCGACGTGCACGGCTTCTCCATCCCCGGGCTGCTCGGGCTCGTCCGCGACGGCCGCCCGCCCTCGCCCACGCGCGTTGGGGAGCTGATTCTGCCTCCGGTCGCATACGGCGTGAAGGTCATCTCGATCGGCATGTTTCTGCGCGCGGGCGATTCCGGCGCCGTCGTCTGGCGCGGCCCGATGCTGCACCGCACGCTCAGTCAGTTCTTGAACGAGGTGTTCTTCGGCGACCTCGACATCCTCCTGATCGACATGCCGCCCGGCACGGGCGACATGGCGATCTCGGTGGGTCAGACCCTGCCCCACGCCGAGGTGCTGGTCGTGACGACCCCGCAGGCCGCGGCCGCGGAGGTCGCGGTGCGCAGCGGTGTCGCCGCGCGCCAGACGGGGCAGCGCGTGATCGGCGTGGTCGAGAACATGGCCCCGCTCACCCTGCCAGACGGCACGGTGCTCTCGCTGTTCGGCGAGGGCGGGGGCGCCGCCGTGGCCGCAGCGCTCGACACCGAGGGTGCCACGGTGCCCCTGCTCGGCTCCATTCCCCTCAGCATGGGCCTGCGCGAGGGCGGCGACGACGGCGTGCCGGTCGTGCTCGCCCGCCCCGACGATCCCGCCGCACGTGCGATCGCGTCCCTGGCCGACACGCTGCTCACCAGCGGCCCCTCACGCCTGGGGCGCAAGCTCCCGCTCAGCACGCGCTGAGACGTGGATGCGGGTACCGCGCCGAACCGCTGAACCGCCGAACCGCTACGTCGCTTCGGAATCGAACGGCGGGGGGTTCGCCGCGGAGAACGTGACACGGGTGGTCGGGGCATCCCGCACCGCCAACCCGGCGGCGGCCGCGATGCTCGCACCGGCCGCACCGCCCGTGCCACCCGCGGGGCCGGGCCTGGAGGCGATGCCCGGATCGTCGTCGAGCAGTGCCTCGCGCACGATGCGGCGCGGGTCGTACTGCCGCGGATCCAGCTTGCGCCAGTCGACATCGTCGAACTCCGGACCGATCTCGTCGCGCATCCGCACGCGCGCGCCCTTGAGCAGATCACGGCCCTTGTTCAGCAGCTGCGCGAAGCCCGCCGCATACTGCGGGAGCTTGTCGGGCCCGATGATGAGTGCGGCAATCACTGCGATCAGAATGATCTTCTCGAAGCTCAGGCCAAACGACATGCTCTGAAGTTTAGCCGCAGCGCCTGAGCGCTCGCGTCGAGCACCGCGCGGGCAGCCCGCCCGCACGCGCGGGTGCCGGGGTCGCGACCGAACACCGGCACGCCTGCACGCCGAACCGGCTGCGCCCGCTAACCTTGGGCACGGAGGATCCCATGGTCTCGGAGCACGCCGCAATTTGGAAGTTCGCGCAGGAGTCGGTCGTTGAACCGGAGCACATCGCGCGCGCGCGCCAGCACGCCCTCGAACTGGGCGCCGAGCCCATCGCGGCGTCGGTCGGCTCGCAGATCGCGGTGCTCGCGGCCGCCAGCGGCGCGCGCAGCATCGTCGAGATCGGCACCGGCGCCGGCGTCTCGGGGCTGTGGCTGCTGCACGGCGCGCCGAACGCCGTGCTCACCACGATCGACAGCGAGCCCGAACACCTCGCCGTCGCGCGTCAGGCATTCCACGACGCCCGCATCCCGCTCGCCCGCACCCGCTTCATCACGGGTCGCGCCGCGAGCGTGCTGCCGCGCATGAACGAGGCCTCGTACGACCTCGTGCTCATCGATGCTGACCGCGAGAACGTGATCGAATACGTCGAACACGGCCTGCGTCTTGCCCGCGCCGGCGGCACCGTGCTCGTTCCCCGCGCCCTGCACGACGGTCGCGTCGCCGATCCCGTCCAGCGCGACGACGTCACCCGCGCCCTGCGTTCGCTCATCCAGGAGACCCAGCGCTCGCCCGCCGTCATCGCCGCGCTCTCGATCGTCGGCGACGGCCTGCTGCAGCTGACCAAGGTCACCGCGTAGCCGACACCTGCAATGAATGAGGGGCTGGTTTCCGCTCGCGCGGCCACCAGCCCCTCATTCGTGAAGTCACAGGCTAAGCAGGGTTGAGAGCTCCCGCAAGCACGTCGTGAAGTTCCTTGGCTTCGGCGTCGTTCACAGAAACGACGAGGCGACCGCCTCCCTCGAGCGGAACCCGCACGATGATGAGTCGACCTTCCTTCACGGCCTCCATTGGTCCGTCGCCGGTCCTCGGCTTCATGGCTGCCATTTATGGCTCCCTTTCGTCGCGAATGATACGTCCATTATCCCTTGTCTGGCACCACGGAGCGAACCCGCCTCCGGTCAGGGCGGAGATTCCACCCCGGCGGCCGCCCGATCGAGGCGCCCGCGGCATGCTCGGTCGGCGCTCGGCCGGCACTCGGCTACCCATCAGCCACGCATCAGCCATGCGTCAGCCACGAGCGCAGCCCGCGCTCGACGCCGTTGATCTGCGCGACCGATACCCGCTCCTCATCGTGGTGCGCGAGGTGCGGGTCCCCGGGTCCGTAGTTCACCGCGGGGATGCCCATCGCCGAGAATCGCGCCACATCCGTCCAGCCGTACTTCGGCTGCGGTACCCCGCCCACCGCCGCGACGAAGCGCTGCGCGATCGGTGCATCCAGCCCGGGGCGAGCGCCCGCGGCGGCATCGATCACCACGGCCTCGAACCCTGCGAACACCTCCCGCACGTGCGCGGTGGCCTCCTCCACCGTGCGACTCGGGGCGAAGCGGTAATTGACCTCGACCTCACAGAGGTCGGGGATCACGTTGCTCGCGACGCCGCCGCTGATGCGCACCGCGTTCAGCCCCTCGCGATAGACGAGCCCCTCGACCTCGACCTCGCGCGCCGTGTAGTTCGCGAGCCGCTCCAGCACGGGGGCGAGGCGATGGATCGCGTTCTCACCGATCCACGAGCGGGCCGAGTGCGAGCGCACACCGTGGGTGCGCACCAGCACGCGCAGGTAGCCGTTGCAGCCGCCCTCGACGGTGCCATTCGAGGGCTCGCCGAGGATCGCGAAGTCACCGGCGAACAGCTCGGGGCGTGCGCGCGAGAGCCGGGTGAGGCCGTTGCGCTCCGCGTCGACCTCCTCGTTGTCATACCAGATCCAGGTGATGTCGACCGCCGGCTCGCGCAGCTCCGCGGCGAGCTTGAGCTGCACCGCCGTGCCCGCCTTCATATCGACGGTGCCTCGGCCCCACAGGTACGGCTCCCCGTCGATCTCGATGTCACGGGTGGGCACATTGCCGTTGATCGGCACGGTGTCGATGTGTCCGGCGATGACCACCCGCTGCGCGCGGCCGAGGCCCGTGCGCGCGACGATCGTATTGCCTTCGCGATACAGCTCCAGGTGGGGCATCCCGGTCAGCGCCGCGTACATCGCGTCGGCGAGCGCCTCCTCCTCACCCGACACGCTTGGCACATCGCAGATCCAGCGCGTGATATCGAGAGCGGAAGCGGTCAGATCCAGGGGCTCGGCCATGCTGCCGATCCTAGCGATCAGGCGCCGTCGCATCGGGATCGCACCGCGATTCGCTAACGTGGAAACATGACCGCGCACACCCAGGCCTGGGGCTCAGGACTTGCCACCACCACCGCGGCCGGTGTCGAGCTCGACACCTGGTTCTCGCACGTCGCGCTCGGCCCGCTTCCCGCGGGTCGCGATCCGTGGATCCTCCCCGCCGAGCTCGATGAGCTCGCGGGCCCCGACCCGCGCCGCGGCGTCACCCTCGAGGGCGTGATCGTCGAGATCGCGATCGATGAGGCACCCAGCAGCACCCCGGACGCCTACCTGCGCCTGCACCTGCTCTCGCACCGCCTGGTGCGCCCGGGCGAGATCAACCTCGACGGCATCTTCGCCCACCTGCCCTCGGTCGTGTGGACGAACGCCGGGCCGATGCATCCCGACGACTTCGACCGGCTGCGACCGCACCTGGTTCGCGCCGGCATCCACGCGCACAGCGTCGACCGCTTCCCCCGCCTGATCGACTACGTCACGCCCCCGGGGGTGCGCATCGCCGACGCGTCGCGGGTGCGCCTGGGCGCGTACCTCTCCCCCGGAACCACCGTGATGCACGAGGGGTTCGTCAACTACAACGCCGGCACGCTCGGCCACAGCATGGTCGAAGGTCGCATCTCGCAGGGCGTGCTGGTCGGCGACGGCAGCGACATCGGGGGCGGCGCCTCGATCATGGGCACCCTGGCCGGCGGCGGCACGCACCGCGTCACGATCGGGGCGCGGGTGCTGCTGGGCGCCAACTCGGGCGTCGGCATCTCGATCGGCGACGACAGCGTCGTGGAGGCGGGGCTGTATGTCACCGCCGGCACCAAGATCGTCCTCCCCGAGGAGCCCCGCAGCGCCGATGGCGCCCCGCGTGTGGTGAAGGCCACCGAGCTCTCGGGCGTTTCCGGCCTGCTGTTTCGCCGCAACTCCCTCTCGGGCGCGGTGGAGGCGATCACCCGCACCGGAGCGGGCGTCACCCTCAACAAGACCCTGCACGCCTGAGCCGGCCGCACGCTGCGCCGTCCGGGACCACCACAACGAACCATCACCGCGAAGGAGTCCCATGAGCACCCAGAAGCGCATGCCGAAGGATCTGTACAAGCGCGAGCTCAAGGCTCTGCAGTCGCAGCTTGTCGACATGCAGGCGTGGGTCCAGGCATCCGGCGCCCGTATCGTGGTGATCTTTGAGGGGCGGGATGCCGCGGGCAAGGGCTCGACCATCAAACGCGTCGCCGAATACCTCAACCCCCGCGTGTCTCGGGTCGTCGCGCTGCCCACCCCGAGCGCGCGCGACAAGACCCGCTGGTACTTCCAGCGCTACGTGTCGCACCTGCCCGCGGGCGGCGAGATCGTGCTCATGGATCGCTCCTGGTACAACCGCGCGGGTGTCGAGCGCGTGATGGGGTATTCGTCGAACGCCGAGTACCACCGCTTTTTGCATCAGGCGCCGATCTTCGAGCGGATGCTGGTCGAG
>JAGQTK010000369.1 GCA_020439065.1 Microthrixaceae bacterium | reverse complement strand
CAGCCCGACGCCAAAGCCGTCCACGCCCAGTACGACAAGATGCTCGACACCTTGGACGGCAAACTTCCCGAGGTCGTCGACCACCTCGACGCCGCCCGGGCCGACGTGCTCGCGTTCACCGCGTTCCCCAAGGAGCTGTGGCGACAGATCTGGTCGAACAACCCCAACGAACGGCTCAACCGCGAGATCCGGCGCCGTACCGACGTGGTCGGGATCTTCCCCGACCGCGACAGCGTCACCCGCCTCGTCGGCGCCGTCCTTGCCGAACAACACGACGAATGGGCCGAAGGCCGCCGCTACCTCGGCCTCGACATCCTCGCCCGCTCCCGCGTCCGGCCCGTCCCCGCCACGACGACCACCAAAGTCACCCTGCCCGCACTCGAGGAGACCGCAGCATGACCCGCCTGAAAGACACCTACGGCCCCGGCCACACCCAAGCCGACTACCTCCGCGCCCTCGCCGCCGGCTACGAGACCGGCTACTGGGACGAACGAGGTATCCCCGCCCCCTGGCCTGGGGGCCAGACCGAGTGGCCCAAGCCACCCGACACCACCACCGCCCCTCTCAACCCAGGAGAACAACCCTTCTGAACAAAGCTCTCGAAGGATCAGCGGCTACACCACTTCCGGGGACTTGAC
>JAGQTK010000368.1 GCA_020439065.1 Microthrixaceae bacterium | reverse complement strand
GAGCTGATCGAAGCCGAAGCGACCGAGAGGATCGGCGCAGCACCGTACGAACGCACCCCGGATCGGGTCACCGACCGCAACGGGCACCGACCTCGGATGCTGTCGACCAAGGCCGGCGACGTCGAGCTACGGATCCCCAAGCTCCGCAAGGGGTCGTTCTTCCCGGTCATCCTCGAACCGCGGCGCCGCATCGACCAGGCGCTGTACGCGGTGGTGATGGAGGCCTACGTCCACGGCGTCTCGACCCGCGCCGTGGACGATCTGGTCGAGGCCATGGGCGTCGACGCCGGGATCAGCAAGTCCGAGGTGTCCCGGATCTGCGCCGGCCTCGACGAACAGGTGGGCGCGTTCCGCACCCGGTCCCTGGAGCACACCGAGTTCCCTTACGTCTACCTCGACGCGACCTACCTCAACGTCCGCAACGCCACCGGCCAGGTGGTGTCCATGGCCGTCGTCGTGGCCACCGGGATCGCTGCCGACGGCTCCCGCGAGGTCCTCGGACTCGACGTCGGCGACAGCGAGGACGAGACCTTCTGGCGCGGCTTCCTGGTCGCGCTCAAGCAGCGCGGCCTGCACGGGGTGCGGCTAGTGATCTCAGACCAGCACTCCGGGCTGGTCAAGGCACTCAAGCGGTCGTTC
>JAGQTK010000367.1 GCA_020439065.1 Microthrixaceae bacterium | reverse complement strand
GGTTGACGTAGTGATGGACGACGATCTCCTTGTCGGTCCACGTGGAGTTGACCGTCGGGTTGCGGCGCACCGCCCAGATCACGGCGCGCGCCATCACCAGCAGCGGGCTGACCCGCACGCCGGCGAAGTCGGGCGAGTCCTTCAGCCGCCGGACGAACTCCATCGTGCGGGTCGCGTTGACGTCGGTGAAGACGCTCACGTGCGGCGCCGAGTAGGCGCTCTTCACCATCGCGGCGGCGGTCGCCTTGCGCACCCCCTTCACCGGGACCCGCTCCTCGCGGTCCTCCGGCCAGGCGGGGGTCTGGATGTTGCGGAACACGCTGGCCTGCTCGGCCCGGCCGATCACGTCCTCGCGCACGATCTCGCCGCCGGGGCCCGAGCCGGTGACCTGCCGCAGGTCGACGCCCAGGTCCTTCGCCAGCTTGCGGATCGGGGGCTTCGCGATCACCGCCTCGCCGCGCGGGCGCGACGGTTCGGCGGGCTTGCCCGTCGGCGCCGGTGCGGCGGGGCGCCGACGACGCGTGGTCGCATGCCCGCCCTTCGAGCCGTAGCCGACCAGCACGGCGCCCGAGCCCTCATCCGCCTCGCGCGGAGCGCTCGTCGACTCGGTGACATGGCCGAACGCGTCGCCCGCGTCGCC
>JAGQTK010000366.1 GCA_020439065.1 Microthrixaceae bacterium | reverse complement strand
GTCGTTCGAGGTCGCCGCCAAACGCCTCTCCGCGGACGTCACCAACTTCGACGTCGCCCAGTCGTCGATCACCAAGGGCGAGTCCGTCCGCGAGACCATCGAGACCCTCCAGGCGATGCGCACCGACTACGTGATCGTCCGCCACAAGGCCTCCGGCCTGCCCGGCACCATCGCCCGGCTCACCCGCGCGTCCGTCATCAACGCCGGCGACGGTGCCCACGCCCACCCCACCCAGGCGCTGCTCGACGCCTTCACCATCAAGGAGAAATTCCCCGAACCCGCCGGCAGGAAAGTCCTCATCGTCGGCGACATCCTGCACTCGCGGGTCGCCCGTTCGACCTGCACGATCCTGAAGAAACTCGACGTCGAGGTCGCCTATCTCGGCCCCGGCTCGCTGGTGCCGAAACAAGGAGCCGACAAGGTCCGCCGCTTCACCAACTACAACGAGGCGATGGCCTGGAACCCGGACATTGTCTATCTCCTCCGCGTCCAGATGGAACGCCAGGACGTCCAGTATTTCCCCAGCCTGCGCGAGTATCACAAACTCTACGGCATCACCGACGCCCGCCTCGAAGAGATCCGCAAACGCGGCATCTACATCATGCACCCCGGCCCCGTGAACCGCGGCGTCGAACTCTGCGAC
>JAGQTK010000365.1 GCA_020439065.1 Microthrixaceae bacterium | reverse complement strand
CTCGAGGTGTGGTACGAGACGAACTTGGTGATGCGGATCGGTGCGCCCGGGGCACCGTCGATCGTGAACACCGTCTTCGCCAGGTCCGGTTCGGCCGAGGTCACCACGGTGTGATCGAAGGTGGTGTCGAGCTCGTGCCGGTACGCCGCCGCCAGGGTCATCCCGCTGTTGATGCAGCGGTAGCCCAGGATGACCTCCCCGCCGGCCTCGCCGGGAGCGTGCCGGTGCAGCACCGGATCCAGTACACGCTGGTCGAACTTGCGCGCCTGACGGGGATCGATGCCCTCGCCGAGCGCGGCGGCGCGGACGTGGTACTCGTCTTCGCCGTCCTGCCGGTTGAGGAGCTGGGAGGAGACCACGATCGGCGCCTCGCCGTCGAGCAACTCGATTTCGAGCGTCAGCACGGCCAGATGCCGATGGACCATCGAGACCATTCTCGACGAGAAGATGCGGATGAGTTTGCCGGACGGTGTGCGCCAGATCAGCTCCCGCCACGACCGCCCGGCGGCGAAGTCGATCACGCGCTCGTACGAGTCCAGATCCGCCTGGCCCACGCGCAGCGGCTCGTCGTCCACGTAGAGCTTCATGAGTTTGGCGTCGGGGGCGTTGACGATCGTCTGGCCCGTCTTGGCGAACGCCACGGCGCTCTC
>JAGQTK010000364.1:238-651 GCA_020439065.1 Microthrixaceae bacterium | reverse complement strand
CAGAAGAAAAAGGAATCCGACACCGCCTTCGAAACCCGCATGCGCGAATACCGCGCCCAATGCCACCAACTCTGCGTCTACAAGACCGCGCAATTGGCCGGCACGGCCCGCAAACGCGACCTGCTACTCGACCTCGTGGCCGACTACCACGCCGAAAAACGCGCCCTCAACATGGCCGAATTCAGCGACTTCACCATCGCCGCATTCCAACTCGTCACCCGATTCCCCTCCATCGGAGCCACCTACCGCAAACGCTACACGCACGTGCTGCTCGACGAATACCAAGACACCTCCACCACGCAGGCGGCCCTCCTGACCGCACTGTTCCACGCCGATTCCACCCATCGCAGCGCGGTGAACGCCGTCGGCGACCCCTTCCAATCGATCTACGCATGGCGAGGAGCCAGCCCAGG
>JAGQTK010000364.1:0-228 GCA_020439065.1 Microthrixaceae bacterium | reverse complement strand
CCAAACCCGCTCCATCCTGGATGTCGCGTCACCACCCGTGCGGGTCCGACAGCCCCCGGCCACGACGCCACCGACAAGCCCTACACGCTGACCGTCACCCGACGTAACTCGCGCATGGTGCTCGAAGCGGCCAACAATCTGACGAAACCATTGCGCCTGCCCGCCAGACGTCGCGGCAGTTCGCTTATGCGCGAAGTGGACGTGCCCCCGCTCGCCAATATCGACAAT
>JAGQTK010000363.1 GCA_020439065.1 Microthrixaceae bacterium | reverse complement strand
GCCCTACGAACGTCCCGCCCTGTCCAAACAGTTCCTGGCCGGTGAAGAGTCGCTCGATGACATTCTGATCAACTCGGCTGATTTCTACAGCGAGCACGACATCGACATCCGCCTGGAGACGGTGGTGGACGCCATCGATTTCGACCAGCGCGAGGTGCACATCGGCGCTGATCGCATTGGGTTTGACAACCTGTTGATCGCCACCGGAGCGACGCCCAAACGCCTGCCCCTGCCCGGCTTCGACCTGGCCGGTGTGCACACGCTGCGCCAGGTCGACGATGCCCGCGCCATCCTGCGGGAGACGGCCGACGTCGAGCGCGCCGTCGTGCTCGGCGGCAGCTTCATCGGCATGGAGGTGGCGGCGACCCTGCAAGACCGGGGCGTTGCCACCAGCATGGTCTTCCCGGAGGGCCGCGTGTGGGAAGCATTTTTCACGCCCGCGATGTCCGACTTTTTCGAGCGCTACTATCGCGAGCGGGGCGTGGAGATCTTCAGCCGCGTCAAGCCCAAGGAGTTGCTGGGCAGCGACGGACACGTGGAGCACGTGGTCCTGGAAACCGGGCGCGCGCTGCCGGCCGAACTGGTTGTCGCCGGCGTCGGTGTGGCGCCCAACGTGGATTTGGCCCGGGGAACGCCGTTGCACCTTGATGA
>JAGQTK010000362.1 GCA_020439065.1 Microthrixaceae bacterium | reverse complement strand
CACCGGCGAAGAGACCGCCAAGGTGCTCGACTTCGGCATCGCCAAGGACAGCCGCGAGGGCGAGGATCTCACCGCGGCCAGCATGGTGATCGGGACGCCCAAGTACATGGCGCCCGAGCAGTTCAAGAAGCAGCCCGCCGACGCGCGCACCGACCTGTACGCGTGCGGCCTGCTGCTGTACCAGATGCTGGCCGGCGACGCCCCGTTCACCGCGCGCACGCCGGTGCCGGCGACGCTGGCCGAGATGCCCGACGACTTCAAGGTGGGCTGGCTGCACCTGAACCAGGCGCCCGCCCCCCTGCCCGTGGCCCAGGAGCTGTGGGCGGTCATCGCGCGGCTGCTGGCCAAGAAGCCCGACGCGCGCTACGCCCACGCCGAGCAGGTGCTCGAGGCGCTGGCCCCCAGCGGCGGCACGGCGATGTTCGACGCGCTGCCCGCCCTGGTCGACGCCCAGTCCCCTTCGGGCGTGTCGTCGACCACCGGCTTCCCGGTGATGGGCGAGAGCCTCGTGCAGCTCGGCACGCACCGCCGCCGACCCTCGAGCGGCGGCAAGGGCAAGTGGATCGCGCTCGCCGCGACGCTGCTGCTCGCCGCCGGCGGCGCCGCCGTCTGGGCCCTCGGCAGCGGCGGCCCCGAAGACCGCGCCGCCGCCA
>JAGQTK010000361.1 GCA_020439065.1 Microthrixaceae bacterium | reverse complement strand
GGTGGTGGTGCGGATGAGGACGACGGTCAGATGGGTCGAGGCGAGCAGCACCACGGGCGGGACGGCCGCGACCGCGGCGGCGAGTCCGGCGGGTACGTCTGCGTCGGCGGCGACGATCGCGTGCAGCGCGTTCGCGGTCACCGACACCGCGGCACCGCCGATCAGCAGCGTCCATGGATACCAGGCCGCCCGCTCGCCCGCGAGCGCGACCACCGCGACGGTCGAGACGACGATCACGCCATCGACGATCAAGGGCCAGGCCCATGCCTGCCCTTCACCGATGCCGGCGCGGTGGGCGAGGTCAGCCAGGGCGGTGAAGGACAGCCAGAACGCGCCGGCCGCGATGAACACGGTCCCGACGACCGAGGTGATGACCGACCACCGGCGGCCCCGCCACCCGGTCACGACAACCTCCGCGATGCGGATGCTGGCGCTGCCCGATCACGTCGAGCGAACCCATCGGCAGGTGAGCCAGGAGCGTCGGCGGGTTCGCGCTGGCGGGCTCCCGCGCCGACGCTTCGGTAGGCGCTGTGGACGGTGCGGGTGATTTCCCGCTCGCCGAAGTCCGACTGCGCCGCGCTCACCATCGCATCCACCGCATCGGAGACGGGCACGCCACTTTCGGCGAGACGGCACGAAGCCCAAAACAGTTTG
>JAGQTK010000360.1 GCA_020439065.1 Microthrixaceae bacterium | reverse complement strand
ATCCCCGCCGACCCGGGGCTCGGCCACGGCGGCGAGGACGGATCGGGCGACGACGTGCTCGAGAAGCTCGCCGACGACGTGATCGCCACCATCGCCGAGCAGGCCGGCATCCCCGACCTCGCCGAGCGGATCGTGGTGCGGCGCACCGTCGGCCCGGCCGACTTCCGCGACGACCTGCACGCCTGGAAGGGCACCGCGCTCGGGCCGGCGCACACCCTCCGGCAGAGCGCGTTCTTCCGCGCGGGCAACGTGAGTCGCAAGGTCGAGGGACTCTACTACGCCGGCGGCTCGACCATCCCGGGCATCGGGCTGCCGATGTGCCTGATCAGCGCGGAGCTGGTGATCAAGCGGCTGCGCGGCGACGTCTCGGCCGAGGCGATGGAGGAGCCGCTGCGGCGGCGCTACGACACCGCCCCGAAGGCGCTGCGGTCGGCGTCGTGACCCTGCTCTACCTGGCGGCGCTGCTCGTCTCGATCGCCGGGATGGTCACCCTCGACATCCGGTTCGGGCTGTTCTTCCGCCGCGCGCCCCTGCGCGCCGGCATCGTGCTGGCGACGGGTGTCGCGTTCTTCCTGCTGTGGGACCTGGCCGGCATCGGGCTCGGCATCTTCTTCCGAGGCAACCCGGAGCTGCTCACCGGCATCCAGCTGGCGCCCGA